>DATBIZ010000001.1:0-2427 GCA_036556645.1 Vicinamibacteria bacterium
CTCCCGGGACGCGACTCCCAGAGCAGCACCAGCCGCGAGGCGTCCGGAAAGGGCAGCGGCCGCAGCAGCGCGGCGTCCACCAGGCTGAAGATCGCGGTGTTCGCTCCGATGCCCAGCGCCAGCGTGACCGCCGCCGCGACCGCGTAGCCGGGGCTGCGCCGGAGCTGCCGAAGGGCGAAGTGGAGGTCCTGGCGGAAGGCGTCCATCGCGCTATTCGTCCCGGAGCGCCACCGCGGGATCCACGCGCGCGGCACGGCGGGCGGGGCCGAGGCTCGCGGCGGCCGCGGTAGCGGTCATCAGCGCGGCCACCGCGGCGAAGGTGAGCGGGTCGGTGGCGCCGACGCCCGGCAGCAGCGACGCGAGCGCGCGCGCGGCGCCCGCCGCGGCGAGCGCGCCCAGCGCGACGCCGGCGAGCGCCAGGCCCAGGCCGTGGCGCAGCACCAGCTCCATGACCTGGCGCCGCGTGGCGCCCAGCGCCACGCGCACGCCGATCTCGCGCGTGCGGCGGCGCGCCGACCAGGCCACCAGCCCGAAGAGGCCCGTGGCGCTGAGGACGAGGGCCAACGCGCCGAGCGCGCTCGCGATCGCGGCGGCCATCCGCTGCGGGAACCGCGCGAAGGCGATGGCGTCGCGGAGCGTCATCGCCTCCATCACCGGCAGGTCCGGCTCGAGCGCCGCGACCTCGCGCGCCAGCGCGGCGGAGGCGGCCGCCGCGGCCTCGTCGGTCCGCAACACGACGCGCACGCGCGGCGTGAAGTCCTGCGCCAGCGGCACGTAGAGCAAAGGCGCGGCGCCTTCGCCGAGCCGGCGGGTCTTGACGTCCGCGACCACGCCCACCACCTCGCGGGTCACCCCGTCGTGCCGCAGGGAGCGGCCCACCGCGCCCTCGCCCGGCCACAGCCGGCGCGCGAGCGCTTCACTGACCAGCGCGACGCGGCGGCTCGCGGGGCGGTCGCCGCGCTCCAGGCCGCGCCCGGCGCGCAGCGGGATGCGCATCGCCTCGAGGTAGTCCGGGCTGACCGCGATCACCGGCGTGGTGAGCCCCTCGTCGGCCGGCGCGGCGTCGGCCTGAACGACCGCGGTGGGCGGCGCCAGCGAGCGAAGGGGGAGCCAGGACGCGAGCGCGGCCGCCCGCGCGCGCGGCCGCGCGGACAGCCGCTCGACCAGGGCCTCCTGGAACGCGCGGGTGTGCGCCTCGTCCCGCGCGAGCAGGGTGAGGTCGAGCCGCGCGGTGACCACCCCCGCGGGCTCGAACCCGGTGTCCAGGTTGCGCGCCTTCTGCACGGAGCGGACGAACAGCCCGGCCACCACCAGCAGGACCATCGAGAGCGCGACCTGCGCGACCACCAGGCCGGCGCGCAGGCGCGCGCGGGAGGGCCCGGCGCCCGCGCGGCTCTCCGCGAGCGGCGAGAGCGAGGAAAGCCGCCCGGCCTGCGCCGCGGCGAAGCCGGCGAACACGCCCGCCGCGACCGCGGTCATCGCCGCCGCGAACCCGAGCACGCGGCCGCCGACGCGCAGGTCGAGGCGCAGCGGTATCGGGAACGCGGGCTGCAGCGCGTGCAGCAGGTCGCCGCCCCAGTGCGCGAGCCCCAGGCCGGCGGCGCCCCCGACCGCGAACAGCAGCAGCGTCCCGGCCGCCGCCTCCCGCGCGATCGCGGCGCGGCTCGCCCCGAGCGCGGTGCGGACGGCGTATTCGCGCGCGCGGGTCACGGCGCGGGCGAGCAGCAGCCCCGCCACGTTCACGCACGCGACGAGGAGCACCAGCAGCCCGAGCGCCTGCAGCCCGGCCAGGAACGAGACCACGGGGCCGCGCAGCTCGTCGTCGATCCCGGTCATCGGCGTCACGGCGGCGCCGAGGCGCCGCCCGCTCACGCCCTGCTCGCGGGCGAGCGCGGCGGCGGCCGCTCCCAGGTCGGCCTGCGCCTGCGCGAGGCTCACGCCGGGAGCCAGGCGCGCCACGAGCTCCAGCCAATGATCGTTGCGGTCCGTCAGGCTCTGGCCGGGCGCGGCCTGCGCGGCCATGGCCAGCGGCACCCAGACCTCGAACGGGAAGGCGACGAAGTGCCCCTGGAATCCCTCCGGCGCGACGCCGACGACCGTGAACGGGAACCCGTTCAGGCGCACCGTGCGGCCGAGCGCGGCCTCGTCACCGCCCAGGCGCCGCTGCCAGAGCGCGTGGCTGACCACCGCCACCGGCGCGGCGCCCGGCGCCAGGTCGTCCTGGACCGAGAGCATCCGCCCGCGCCCTGGCCGTACACCGAGGACGTCGAAGTAGTTTCCCGAGACGAGCTGCAGGCCCACGAGCTCGGGCGGGCCGTCCCCGTGGCCGAAGCCGGCTCCGCGGCCGTTGAAGGCGGCCAGCCCCGCGAGCGTGCGTGCGCGCGCGCCCAGGTCGCGATAGTCCGGATGGGAGACGCCGAGGACGGT
>DATBIZ010000002.1:0-10435 GCA_036556645.1 Vicinamibacteria bacterium
TGGCGCGCGCGATGAGGCTCGCGGTGGAAGCCGGCCGCGAGGCGTACCGCGCCGGCCGCATCGCGCGCAAGACGTACGCCACGGCCTCTTCGCCGGCCGAAGGGACGATCGCCAAGGCCTGACGGGCGCGCGCCAGCGCGAGTTACACTCGCCCGCGGATGGACCCCGACAACCCCGACCTCCTGGCGCTCCGCCGCCGTCTGGAGCAGGAGGACAAGGCCTACGCCGAGGCCCTCGGCGCCCTCGACGCGCTGGCGGGGTTCCCGTTGCCGGAGGAGACGCTGCGCGAGCTGCCCGAGCTGGTCGCGCGGCTCAACACGACCTGGGAGGCGCCGCCGCCGCCGCCGGGCGGGGGCGGGATCGGGGGGCGGCACCGCCGCAGCGTGTTCGGCGTGGTCGCGCCCGCGCTCGGGCGCCAGCAGGAGTTCAACGCGGCGCTGGTCCGCGCGCTGAACGGGTACCTCGAACAGACCGCGCGGCTGCACGCGCGGATGCGCGAGGTGGTCTCGGCCCTGGTGCGCTACGCGCAGCGGCTGCAGCCGATGATCGACGCGCGCGACCGCGCCGCCACCGCCGCCGCCACCACGCGCGCGGAGCTGGTCCTGGAGAGCTTCGACCGCCGCCAGGAGACGCTCGCGCGCCGGGTGGAGGGCCTGCACGCGATCCGCGACCGGGTGGAGACGGTCTCGGAGGAGGTGCGGGCGCTGCGCGGCGCGCTCGCCGACGCCGCGCCGCCCCCCACGGCGGCGGCCGCCGCCGCGCGCGCCGCCGACGACGCGGGGTACGCGGCCTTCGAGAACCGCTTCCGGGGCAGCCCCGAAGAGATCCGGGGGCGCCTGGCCTCCTACGTGGACCTCTTCCGCGACCACGCGCCGGTGGTGGACCTCGGCTGCGGGCGCGGCGAGTTCCTCGAGCTGCTCCGCGCGGCGGCCGTGCCGGGGCGCGGGGTGGAAGCCAACGCGCACACCGCGCGCGAGGCGCGCGGGCGGGGCCTCGACGTCACGCAGGGCGACCTCGTGGAGTTCCTGCGCGCGCAGCCCGCGGGATCGCTCGGCGGCGTGTTCGCGGCGCAGGTCGCCGAGCACCTGCCGCCGGCGGTGCTCCAGGAGACGCTGCGGGCGGCGCACCGCGCGCTGCGCGCGGGCGGGCTGCTCGCGCTCGAGACCGTGAACCCGCGGTCCGTGGTCGGCTTCCTGGAGGTCTACATCCGCGACCTGACCCACGAGCGGCCGCTCCATCCCGAGACCCTGAGCTTCCTGGCCGCGGCCGCCGGCTTCACCGACGTGCGCGTCGAGTGGCGGGCGCCGGTGGATCCCGCGGCGCGGCTGCAGGCGGTGCCGGGGGACGGGCTGCCCGCGCGCGCGGCGCAGGCGCTGAACGAGAACGTGGAGCGGCTCAACGCGCTCCTCTACGGCCCGCAGGAGTACGTGCTCCTGGCCATCCGCTAGTGACACGAGGACCGTGCGCGTCGCCTTCGTGAGCCCGCTCCCTCCCGCGGCCACCGGCATCGCCGACTATGCCGCGGACGTGCTGCAGGCGCTGGCCCCTGCGCACGAGATCGACGTCTACCACGGCCCGCAGGCGGTAGATGCCGGCCTCCTGCCACCCGGCTGCGCCGCCCGTCCGGCGGCGGCGCTGCCCGCCGAGCACGCGCGGCATCGCTACGATGCGGTCGTGTACCAGCTCGGCAACGGCCTCGAGCACGCGTTCCTCTACCCGCTCCTGCCGCGCGTGCCGGGCCTGCTGGTCCTCCACGACCTCGTGCTGCACCACTCGCGCGCCCGCATGCTGCTCGACGACGACGCCGCGCGCGCGTACGCGCGGGAGCCGTGGAGCGAGGAGCGGCGGAGGCAGGCCGCGCCGTCGGCCGGCCGCTACGCCGCCGAGGTCGCCTACAGCCATCCCGCCGCGGCCGAGCGGCTCGTCCTGGCGCAGCGGGACACCGTGGGCGACCTCCTGGCCTACGCGTACCCGCTCTTCCGCCTGCCGGTGGAGGCCTCGCGCGTGGTGGCGGTGCACAACGCGTTCATGGCCGGAGCGGTGCGGGACGAGGTGCCGGACGCGGACGTGCTCGAGGTCGCGATGCCGGTGCGGCCGCTGCCGGTGCCGCCGGGCGCCGCCGCCGCGGTGCGTGCGCGCCACGGGATCGCGCCGGGCGCGTTCGTGGTGGGGTGCTTCGGGCTGCTCACGCGCGAGAAGCAGGTCGGCGTGGTCGCCCGCGCGGTAGCGCGGGCGGCGGCGCACGTCCCGGGCCTGCGGCTGCTGCTGGTCGGCGACACGCCGGACCGCGCGGCCCTGCAACGCCGCCTCGAGGCCTCGGGCGCGGCGGGCGTGGCCACGGTCGCCGGACGCGTCCCCTTCGCGGAGCTGGCCGCGTCTCTCGAAGCCTGCGACATGGTCGCGCACCTGCGCTACCCGACGGCGCGCGAGACGTCGGCGGCGCTGCTGCGGGCGCTGGCCCAGGGCCGGCCGACGGTGATGTCCGACCTCGAGAACCTGGCCGAGGTGCCCGCGGACGCGGTGGTGCGCGCGGACCCGACCGACGAGGAAGGCGACCTGTTGCGCGCGATCCTCCGCCTGGCGGCGGACCGCGGACGCGGCGCGGCGCTCGGGGCCGCGGCCCGCGCGTTCGCCGCCCGCGCGCATTCGCCCGAGCGGTGCCGCGCGACCTACGAGGTGGCGCTGGCCCGCACCGCCGCCGGTTCCGACCCGCGACGCGCGGGCTGGCCCGCGCACTGGCGGGCCGAGGCAGCGCGGTGAGAGCGCTCGCGTCGCTGTTGCTCGCGGCCGCGCCCGCGCTCTACGCGTGGTGGGGAGGCCGGCGCCTGGCGCGCCGGCTGGACGACCCCGCCCTGCCGGAGCGCTACCTGGGCCACCGCCTGCGCGTCGCGCAGGTGGCGGCGGTGTCGGTGGCGGTGCTGCTGGTGCTGCTCCGGCCGCACTGGGTCTGGGCCACGCCGCTGATGTTCCTCGCCACCCAGGCCGCGGGCTTCCCGGCCCGGCGCGCGATCGTCGGCGAGCGGTGGACGCTGCGCGCCTACCTCGGCCACGTGGTGCGGACGACCGCCGCCGGCATCGGCTTCTGGCTCCTGCTCGCGTTCACGCCCGCGCTCATCCCGGACCTGGGCCCGGTGCGCTGGCCGATGGCGGCGCTGCTGGCGGCGGCGCTCTTCGCGTGGCAGGCGCGCTACGCGGAGGCGTTCCTCTCGCTGACGCGCGCCACCACGCTCCAGCGGCCGGACCTCGCGGCGCGGCTGGGGGAGATCGCCGGCCGCTCGCGGGTCGCGCTCCCGCGGCTGCGCCGCATCGGCGCGCCCGGCGGGCGCTGGGCGAACGCGTTCGCGCTGCCGTCGCTGGGCGGGTCCACGGTCGTCTTCACCGATACCCTGCTCGAGGAGCTGGCCCCGGAGGAGACGGCGGCGATCTTCGCGCACGAGCTGGCGCACCTCGAGCACCACGGCCGCCGCGCCCTGCTGGTCGGGCGCGCGGTGGTGGGCGTCGCCATCCTGGTGGCCACCGTCGGCATCCCCCTCGCGCGCGCCGCGCTCGGCCTCGACGGCTCCCGCCTCGACTGGGCGTGGGCGCTGGTCGTGCTGCTGGCGCTGGCCGTGTACGGCACGCACCAGCGCGCTCACGAAGCCGAGAGCGACAGCCGCGCGGTGGCGCTCTGCGGCGACCCGGAGGCGCTGGTGCGCGCGCTCTCGAGGCTGCACGCGCTGGCGCGGCTTCCCCGGCGCGTGGACCCCGACCTGGAGCGCGGTGCCACGCACCCGAGCCTGGCCCGCCGGATCCAGGCGATCCGCGCGGCCGGCGGAGTGGTGTCCGCTGGGCTCGACCGGCCGGTGGTGGTCCGCTCGCCGGAGGCGGGGCGGCGGGCCGTGCTCGAGGAGGCGCGCATCCACTGGCTCGAGGGCGTGCCCGCCGGCGCCGCGGACGATCCGGCCGTGCTGCGCGAGCAGGCGGCCAGCGTGCTGTCGGTGCCGTACCGGCAGCTCACCGAGCTGCGCCTGCGCGCCCCGCTCGGCGGCGCGCCGCGGCTCGTGGCCGCGGACCTCGCCGGGCACACCTGGTCCCTGCCGGTCGAAGCCGCGGACGTGGCGCCGGCCCAGGCCGCGCTCGACCTGGTGGAGGGCCAGCTCGCCACGCCGCCTTCGGGCTGGGCGCACCATCCGGCGCTGGCGAGCGTGCTCTCCACCGCGACCGTGCTGGCCGCGTTGCTCGCCGGCCAGTTCGGGCCCGTGCTCGTGCCGGCCCTGATCGGGATGTTCCGCTCCAGCCAGGCCACGCTGGCCGCGCTGGGCGCCACCGCGGTGGCGACCGGCCTGCTGGCGGCGCGCGCCGAGGACGACGCGCTGGCGGGGGCGGCGCTCGCGCCGGCGGCGCTGGCCGCGCTGGTGGTGTTCGGCGTGGTGGCCCTGGTCATCGCCGTGCGCCGCGCGCGGGCGGTGACGGAGCGACGCACGCGCACCGGCCTGGTCACCGCGATCGTGCTCGGCGTCGTCGCGGCGGCGGCCTGGGCCGCGCTGGCCGCGGCGGCCACCGGCGCGCCTCGTGCGCTGCGGCTGCACCAGGCCGCGCTCGCGCGGCCGGGTGCGGCCATCGCCCTGGTGGGCATGGCCGCCGCGCTCGCGCTCGCGCGCCGCCCGGCGGTGCGCTGGGCGGCCCTCGCCTGCGCGGTGCTCGCCGTGCTGCCCATGGTGGCCGGGTCACGCTCCTTCCTGCTCCGCTTCGCGCGCGACCCGTTCCTCGCGCACCCCGAGCCGCTGGCCACGCGCACCGCCACCGCGCGCCCGGTGCGCGAGACGCGCATCGGCTCCGGCGCCGCGCAGCTGCGGCTCTCGCCCTCGTGGTCGCGGTTCGCCGTCCGCGCGATGGAGACCGGCGGCGCCGACGACGAGCCGCGGCCGTCCGCGCGGCTCAGCGTGCGCAGCTTCTCGGGGCCGGAACGCGAGGTCGAGGCCGAGGACCTGCGCTTCCTGAACGACCTGCGCGTGCTGGCGCTCGTGCGCGTGCCCGCCGGCCTGGAGCTGCGCGCGGTGTCGCTCGACGACGCGCAGGACGTCTCGTGGAGCCAGGCCATCCCCGACGTGCGCGGGCCGCGGCTGGAGCTGGACACGGGGCTCGGCCTCTGGCGGGTCAGCGGCATGGACGCGGAGAGCCGCGCCGCGGTCGTGATCGTGGGTCGGATCAACGAGGACGGCTTCGAGGCCCGGCGGTGGCCGCTGCTCGACCCCGGGGGCGGCGCGGCGCTGCCGCCGGTGGCCTCGGCGCAGGCGGCCCTGGCGGTCCGCCTCCAGATGGACGGCGCGGCGTGGCCGGCCCTCGCGCTGGCGGGCGGCACTCCGGTGCCGTTGCGCTCGGAGCTGTGGGCGCTCGGGCCGGAGGGCGCGCGCCTGCTCGGCACGTCCGGGCTCGAGCTGCGCTGCGCGGAGCCGCCGATCGAGCACGCCGACCCGACGTTCGTGTGCGTGGCCTGGGACGGCCGCCGCACGCTGTTCTGGACGGTGAACGTGAAGACCGGCGGGCTCACGCCCATCGGGTCGTTCGACGGGCGCATCGAGGCGCTGCTGCCCGCGCCGCTGGGCCGCCTGGTCGGCTGGGCGGACGAGGGCCTGGTGTGGGTGGACCCCGCGCGGCGCGAGCTGAGCCGCGTGCGGCTGCCCGCGGACGCCGCGCGGCCGAGCGAGCTGGCGCCGGGCAGCGAATCGTTCGGCGCGCTCGCCACCGCCCCCGACGGCGCGATCGTCACCGTCTACCAGGTCGAGCCCGGCGAGTAGCCTCTCGCGCCGCCGTCAGCGTGGGCTTCGACCCGCGCGGACCGGCCGCGCTCGCGCAGGACGCGGAAGCCGTAGTCGGCGTAGCGGAAGGAGGGCGGCAGGCTGCTCCGCGCCGAGGGCGGCGACCAGCGCACGTGATGGCGCCACGATCCGCCGCGGCTCGCGCGCCGCTCTCCGCCGTCGGGGCCGCGCGGGTCGCGCTCGGGTGAACGGGCGTAGTAGTCCGCGGCGTACCAGTCGAGGCACCACTCGTGGACGATCGTGCCGGCGTCCAGGAGCCCGTAGCCGTTGGGCCGGCCGCGCCCGGTGGGCCAGGGCGCGACCAGCGGCCCCGCCGGCACCTCGCCCTCGGGCAGCGCATCGCCCCACGCGGTGGGCGCGCCGTCGAGGCCGCCGCGCGCGGCGCGCTCCCACTCCGCCTCGGTCGGAAGACGCCACCGGCCGCCGACACGGCTGCCGAGCCAGTCCGCGAACGCACAGGCTTCGGACCAGGTCACGCCGACCACCGGCTGAGCCGGATCGCCGAACGCCGGATCGGACCACCAGGGCGGCGCCGGCGTCGCGGTCGCGGAGAGGAACGGCGCGTATTGCCCGCGGGTCACCGGCGTGCGGCCCAGGCGGAATGCCGCCACCTGCACGCGGTGCTCGGGCCCTTCGTCGGGGCGGCCCCGCGCGCACCCCATGCGGAACCGTCCGCCGGGCACCCGCACCGTCGGCACGAGGTCGCGCGCCGGCAGCCCGGCGGCGGTTGGGTGGCGCACGATCGGACGATACAGTAACGGAACGATGCGCGAGCCGATCCGGCGGATGCGGCCCCCGCCGTGGGCACGCGTAGCGCTGGTGGCGCTCGGGCTGGCCGGCGGCGCACCGGCGGCCCACGCGGCGCCCCCGCCGCGCGCGGTCGGAACGCTGGCCGACGCCCAGGCGCTCCTGGCCGCGGGCTCGACCGACGAGGCGCTGTCACTGCTGCGGCGGCTGGTCGAGGCCCAGCCGCGCGACGCCGACGTCCGGCTGGTGCTGGGCAGCGCGCTCGCGCTGGTGCCGCGGCGCACCGAAGCGCTGGAGCAGCTCTCCGAAGCCATCCGCCTGCGGCCGGGCCACGCCGGCGGCTACCTCGCGCTCGGACTGGCCCTGACCCGGTTCGTGGAGCTCGACCGGGCGCGCGACGCGTTCAGCAAGGCGATCGACCTCGATCCCCGCTTCGCGCCGGCGCACGTGAACCTCGCGCTGGTGCTCGCGCAGGAAGGCGAGCGCGAGACCGCGCTCCGCCATCTCTCCCGCGCGGTCGAGATCGAGGGCGCCTCACCCGCGGCGGCGTACGCCCATCACCTCACCGGCCTGCTGCTCGCGGAGCTGGACCGTCCGGAGGACGCCGCGACGGCGTTCGCGAAGGCGATCGCGCTTCGCGCCGACCACGCGGAGGCGCACCTGCACCTCGGCCTGGCGCGCCGGTCGACGCTGGACTTCGCCGGTGCGCTCGCGTCGCTGCGGGAAGCGGTCCGGCTCGCTCCCGACGACGGGCGCGGCAACTACGAGCTCGGCCGCGAGCTGCTGCGAGCCGGCCGCGCGGGCGAGGCGGTCGCCCACCTCCGGAAGGCGGCCGGCGCCAGACCCGAGGACGCGGCGGTGCTCTACGCGCTCGGTCGCGCCCTGCAGGCCGCCGGCCGTCCCGACGACGCCGCGGCCGCGCTCGCAGCGCTGCGGGCGGCGCGTGCCCGCACCGGAGAGCGGGACCGCCGGGCCTTCGAGGCCAGCCGCCTGAACAACCAGGGCGTGGAGCTGGAGAAGAGCGGCGAGCCCGCCGCCGCGCTGCAGCGCTATGCCGCCGCGCTCGACCTCGATCCCCTCAACCCGGTCTTCCGCCGCAACCTGGGGCTCGCGCTGTGCCGGGCCGGCCGCTGGCGCGAGGGCGCGCAGGAGCTGCGCGAGGTGCTGCGGCTCGACCCCAACGACGACGAGGCGGCGAAGGCCCTGGTCCTCGCCACCGAGCGCGAGAACCAGGGCCCCTGAGCGCCCGCGGCTAGTACAGCAACCGGAACCCGAACTGCAGCTGCCGCGGGCGGCCGCTCATCGAGGTGATGCGGCCGGCCGTGGGCAGCGTGATGTTGACCTCGGGGTTCCCGAGGTTGATGTGGTTGAAGACGTTGAACGCCTCCACCCGCACCTGCAGCGAGCGGTCGGCGCCGAGGGGAACGTTCTTCTGCAGCGCGAGGTCCACGTTCCAGAAGCTCGGGGCGCGCAGCAGGTTCCGCTCGGCGTTGCCGAACTCGAGGTTGGGCACCGCGAAGGCGGCCGGGTCGAACCACCGCTCCGCGCTCGGGTTCGGCACCTCCGGATCACCGACCAGGTGCGGGCGCGAATAGCCGGCGATGCCGATGTTCGCGGGGTCGCCCGGCACGGTCGGGGTGAAAGGCTGGCCCGAGCGCGCGAGCAGCATCCAGTTGAGCTGCCAGTTGCCGAGCAGCCACGAGGCGGGGCCGGCGGTCAGCCAGCGCTTGCCCTGCCCGAACGGCAGCTCCCACACCGTGGCCCAGGTGAGCAGGTGCGGGATGTCGTAGCCCGAGATGCCGCGCGCGCGGTCGATGTCGTGGTAGTTCTGCACGGTCGCGCCGCCGCCGATCCCGTTCTCGGTGTTGAACCACCCGCTGCTCGTGTCCACGGTCCGCGAGAACGTGTACGAGAGCATGCTGCCGAGGCCGTTCGCGAACCGCCGCTGCACCTTGACCTGCAGCGCGTTGTAGCGCGACATGCCGATGTCCTCGGAGTAGCGGAAGGTGCCGGTGATGTGCGGCCACGGCCGGAGCTGGTTGACCTCGGCCGGCAGCAGCCGGCGTCCCGTGGCCGGGTCCACCCCGGGACGCGTGGCCGCCTGCTTGTAGCCGGAGTACTCCATCCGCCCGTTGTAGCTGCCGACGTAGGCCACGCCGACCATCAGGTTGCGCGTGATCTCCCGCTGTACCTCGACGTGCCACTGGTGCGAATACGCGTTCTTGCGATCGGGGTCGTTGAACCATCCGCTCGCGTTCCAGGGAGACGGCGCCGGCAGGTTGAACCCGAGGCTGTTGATGTCCTCGATGCTCTGCAGCGGCATGCCCAGGCGGTTCACCACGCCGGTGTCGATGCCGGAGAACTGCGGCCAGCCCCAGGTCTCGAACTGGTGCTGCGCGTACTGGCTGCGCGACACCATGGAGTCCCACATCAGGGAGTAGCCGGTGCGCAGGACCGTGCGCGGGTTCATCTGCCAGGCCAGGCCGAGCCGCGGCCCGATGTTGTCCTTGATCGGCTTCAGGATGGAGAACCGCTCGCCGGTGGCCTTGATGAACTGGTTGTGCGGGATCTGGGAGAGCGCGGCGGGCAGGCACGGCGGCGCGTTGCCGACGGTGCTGCAGACCGGCGGCATCTCCGGCAGCGCCATCAGCCACTCGCCGGTGTCGAAGTCGGGGCCGCTCTGCAGGCCTTCACCGCTGGCGCGGGTGATGTAGTCGTAGCGCAGGCCGTAGGTGAGGGTCAGGCTCGGCCGGACCGCCCACTGGTCCTGGAAGTACCCCGACAGGGTCGACGTGCGGAAGTCGATGAAGCCCTGGTCGGGCACGCTCCCCTGGATGCGCGAGTGCAGGCCCAGCAGCGCGGAGGCGAGCGCGTCGCCGGTGCGGGCCGGGTTCTGCGGGTCCTGCGTGGCCTCGGGGTGGAAGTTGAGCTGCCCGAACTGGTTCCGCTGCAGGCGGGAGATCTGGAGCATCTGGAAGCCGAGCTTGAAGTTGTGGTTGCCGCGCAGCCAGGTGAGGTCGGCCGCCGCGTTCCAGTTCGGGTTGTTGCGCGGGCGCGGCCCCTGGATGCCGAGGTCCGGGATGTTCCAGGGCTGGAAGTTGTTGTTGTTGCCGCCCTGCAGGAAGTACCCGTAGAAGCGCTCGAGCTGCGGGAGGCCGAGCGCCTGCTGCGGCGCGATGCCGAGCTCGTGCTCGAGCGGGGCGTCCTCCGTCGGCTGGGTGGCCACCCCGCCGCGGACCTCGACGATGAGGCTCGGCGAGAACGTGTGGAACCAGCCGCCCCCGAAGTTGCGGTTGGTCGAGGACGGCGAGCGCTGGCCCCGGTCGCCGATGGGGTTGACGGAACTCAGCCGCTGCTCGGTCCAGCGGAAGAAGACGTTGTCGCTGGGGGAGAAGTGGTGGTCCACCCGCACCTGGAACGTGTTGGCGTCGGCGGTACGGTCGCGCTGGTCGAGGAAGTTGTTGGACCCGCCCGCCGCCGCCGTGACCATGTAGGCCTGCAGGAAGGCGCGCATGGTGGGCGAGATCAGGTTGCCGGGGATCACGTTGCCGGGGAACGGGTCGCGCACGAGCTGGCCGTTCACGACGCGCGTGGTGTACGGGTTGTAGATCTGCCGGCCGTGGAACGCCTGCGAGAAGTCACCGGACAGCTCCCGCGTCGTGGGCACGGTCAGCCGTACGTCGGAGACGTCCTTGTACCGCCAGCCGTCGTAGGAGGCGAAGAAGAACGTCTTGTCCCTCCAGATGGGCCCGCCCAGGTTCGCTCCGAACTGGCTCTGGTCGAAGACCGGGTGCTCCACGGCACGGCCGCCCGCCACGTCGCGGAACGGGTTGCGCGCGGAGAAGCTCTCGTCGCGCAGGAAGCCGAACACCGAGCCGCCGAAGCGGTTG
>DATBIZ010000003.1:0-8779 GCA_036556645.1 Vicinamibacteria bacterium
AGGGCGCGCTCGCGCTCGTTACGGGTGAGCTCGGCGGCGCGGCGGAACTCGCCCGCCGCTTCCCGGTGGCGTTCGAGCCGGCGCAGCAGGTCGCCCCGCACGGCGGGCAGGAGGTGGTACGACTGGAGCGCCGGCTCTCCGGCGAGCGCATCCACGACGGCGAGACCGGCGGCGGGGCCGGTGGCCATCCCGACCGCGACGGCGCGGTTGAGCTCCACGATCGGGGACGGCGACACCGCGGCCAGCCGGCCATACAGCGCGGCGATCCGCGCCCAGTCTGTCTCCTCGGCGGTGCGGGCGCGGGCATGGCAGGCCGCGATCGCCGCTTGCAGTGCGTATGGTCCGTCGGCGCCGCCCAGCGCCTCTGCCCGTGCCAGGGCAGCCAGGCCGCGGCCGATCAGCATGTGGTCCCAGCGCGCGCGGTTCTGGTCGAGCAGCAGCACGGGCTCGCCCCCCGGACCCACGCGCGCGCGGGCGCGCGAGGCCTGCAGCTCCATCAACGCGACCAGCCCGTGCACCTCCGGCTCGCGCGGCGCCAGCCCGGCCAGGATCCGCCCCAGCCGCAGCGCCTCGTCGCACAGTGCCGGGCGCATCCAGTCGTCGCCGGCGGTGGCCGCGTAACCCTCGTTGAAGATCAGGTACAGCACCTCCAGCACCGAGGAGAGCCGGGCCGCGCGGTCGGCCCCCCGCGGCACCTCGAACGGCACCTTCGCCTGCGCCAGCGTCCGCTTGGCGCGCACGATTCGCTGCGCGATCGTCGGCTCCGCGACCAGGAACGCGCGGGCGATCTCGTCCGTGGTGAGGCCGCCCACCAGCCGCAGGGTCAAGGCGAGCCGCGCTTCGGTGGAGAGCATGGGGTGGCACGCGGTGAAGATCAGCCGCAGCAGGTCGTCGCCGATGTCGTCGTCGAGCGCGGCCTCGAACTCCGCCACCGCCGCCTTCTGCCGCGCCTCGGCCTCGCGACCGACGACCTCGTGTTTGATCGTGGCGCGCTTGTGGCGGCGCAGCCGGTCGAGGGCGCGGTTGCGTGCGGTGGCCATCAGCCACGCGCCGGGGTTCTCCGGCACGCCCGACTGCGGCCAGCGCTCGAGCGCGGTCACCAGCGCGTCGTGCGCCAGCTCCTCGGCCAGGCCGACGTCGCGGACGATGCGGCACAGTCCGGCGATCACCCGCGCCGACTCGATCCTCCAGACGGCCTCGATCGCCCGGTGCGTGTCGTTGGCGGTCACCGCCCCCGATCACACCATCCCCCCGCCGGCGGCGCAAACCGCGCGCGCCGGCGCGCGGCGCTACTTCTTCTTCTCGTTCTTCTCGGCGATCTGCCGGATGCGGTCTTCCTGCTCGCGCAGCTCGGGCGTGAACTCGGCGCCGAAGTCGTCCGCCTCGAACACCTGCCGGATCTCGATCTCGGACTCGGTGCCGGGCATCGGGTTCGGGGCGCGCTTCACCCACTCGACCGCCTCCTCCATGGACTTGGCCTGGATCAGCCAGAAGCCGGCGATCAACTCCTTGGTCTCGCTGAAGGGCCCGTCGATGACCGTGCGCCTGCTGCCGGAGAACCGGACGCGCTTGCCCTTCGAGCTCGGGTGCAGCCCCTCCCCGGCGAGCATCACCCCGGCCTTGGCCAGCTCCTCGTTGTACTTGCCCATGTCGGCCAGCAGCTTCTGATCGGGCATGATGCCCGCCTCGGAGTTGTTGTCGGCCTTGACGATCACCATGAAGCGCATCTTCGGGTCTCCTTTCCCTTCTACTCCTACGACGAACGGCCGGCCCTGGGATCGACACGAAACATTTTTCCGCGGCGGGCCGTCACGTTAACCTCGAAGGTCGCCCATGCCTCAACTGTCGCTGTTCGAGTCGAGCGAGGCCGTCCTGGCCGACGACGAGCTGGGGAGGATCGCCTACACGCCCCGGTTCGTGGACCCGGCCACGGCCCGGGCCTGGTTCGCCGAGCTGCGCGCGGTCGTGCCGTGGCGGGCCGAGCGCCGGATGATGTACGACCGCGAGGTGGACGTGCCCCGGCTGATCGGCCACTTCCGCCTGGACCCGCCGCCCGGCGCCACGCCGGAGGCGATCCTCCAGGCGGCGGCGCGCGTGGCCGAAACCACCGGCGTGCCCTTCAACACCGTGGGCTTGAACCTCTACCGCGACGGCCGCGACAGCGTGGCGCCGCACAACGATCACCTGAACGAGATCCGCGAGGGGTTCCCGATCGGCCTGCTCTCCCTGGGGGCCATGCGGCGGATGACCATCCGCGCCAAGGTGCCGCCGCGCCGCGTGATGCACCTGGACCTCGAGCCGGGCAGCCTCCTGATGATGAGCTACGAGACGCAGCTCCACTACACGCACGGCGTGCCGAAGACCCGCGGGCCGGTGGGGGAGCGGATCAGCCTCGCCTTCCGCGTGAAGCCTCCGCGCGGCGCCGCGGGCGAAGGCGCCGGGAGAGACATCTATCGCTGACACGCTGAGCGTCCGCGCCGCCCGGCGGCTGGCCCTGGCCCGGGCCGGGCTGCTGACGCCCGAGAGGACCGGCCTGCCGCGCCGCGCGCGCGGGCGCGGGAAAGGCGCGCTCGCGGCCGCGCACGCCGTCATCGCGCGGTTCGGGTACCTGCAGCTCGACACGGTCTCGATCGCGGGCGCGCGCAGCCACACGATCGTGTTGCTGTCGCGGCTGGAGGGCCTCGACGCCTCCGTCGGGGAGGCGCTCCTGCGGCCGGGCGCGCCGCTGTTCGAGTACTGGGGCCACGAGGCGAGCTGGATCCCCCTCGCGCTCTACCCGGCGTTCGAGTTCCGGCGGCGCGAGTTCCGCGCGCACCCCTGGTGGGGCGACCTGATCGGACAACATCCCAAGGTCGCCACCGAGCTGCTCGGGCGGATCCGCGACGGCGGCCCGCTGCGCTCGGCCGACCTGGAGGGGCGCGCGAGCAGGGGCTGGTGGGACCTGAGCGTGGCCAAGCGCGTGGCGGCCGCGCTGTGGTCGCGCGGCGAGCTCGCGGTCCGGGAGCGACGCAACTTCCAGCGGACCTACGACCTCGCCGAGCGCGTGATCCCGGAGGAGCTGCGCCGGCGGCCGCTCTCCACCCCGGACGCGCTCGACACGCTGCTGCTCACCGCGCTCGGCGGCCACGGGTGGGCCACGACGGGAACGCTCGCGGCCACCTGGCGGCTCCGGAACCGCAAGGCCGAGCTGCTCGCCGCGATGCGGCGCCTGCAGGAGAAGGGAGCGGTGGTGGCCTGCGCGCTGGAGCCGCGCGGCGGATCGGCCACCATGGGCTGGATCCGTGCGGAGGACCTCGCCCTGGCCGCGCGGCTGGAGTCCGCGCGGCCGCGCGACGACGTCGGCGTGCTGCTCTCGCCGTTCGACCCGCTGCTCTGGGACCGCGGCCGCGTCGCGCGCCTGTTCGGCTTCGACGCGGTGCTGGAGATCTTCAAGCCCGCGCCGCAGCGCACCTACGGCTACTACTGCCTGCCGATCCTCGCCGGCGAGCGCCTGGTCGGCCGCGTGGACCTGAAGGCCGACCGCCGGCGCGGCGCCCTCCAGGTCCTGTCGGCCCACTACGAGGACGCGCCGGGGCCCGTGCGCAGGCGCGACCGCCAGGCCGGACGCGTGGCGGTGGACCGCTACGCGGCGGCGGTCGGCCTGCGCGCGGCCCGGTGAAGCAGGCCGGCTCGGCCGTGGTAACTTCGGCCTCGGCGCCCCGCGCGCCCGGGAGCACACCATGAGCTCGACGCCCGACCACCAGGTCGCGCCGCTGCGCACGCCGCAGGCGGCGCGGTGGACGCTGCTGATCCTGACCATCATCGCGTTCGTCCTGCTCGCGCTGATCGTGAAGCCGTTCGCGGGCGCCCTGTTCGTGGCCGCGGTGATGGCCGGCGCGGTCTACCCCTGGTACTCGCGCCTGGCCCGCGCGCTGCGCGACCGCCGGAACCTGGCCGCGGCGCTCACCACGATCGCCGTGCTGCTCGTCGTCGTGCTTCCGCTCACCATGATCAGCGTGACGGTCGCGCGCGAGGTGACGGACGGCGTGGCCTACCTGCGCGATACGCTGCGCAGCGAGGGGGTCGAGGGCCTGGTGCGCGACCTGCCCGGCCCCCTGCAGGCGCTGGCACGCCGGGCGCTGGGCGAGCTGCCGGCCGGCGAAGGCGAGCTGACCGACCTCGCGCAGCAGCAGGGCGGCCGCGCCGCCGCCGCGGTCGGCGGCGTCCTCGGCGCGACCTGGCGGGCGATCTTCCAGCTCATCATGATGCTGATCGCGTTCTACTTCTTCCTGGTGGACGGGCCGGCGGCGGTGCGCTGGCTGGCCGACGTGCTGCCGCTGCGGCGTGGGCAGACGGAGCGCCTGCTGCTGGAGTTCCGGCGCGTGTCGGTGGCCGTGATCGTGTCGTCCCTGGCCACCGCCGGCATCCAGTCCGCGGTGGCGCTGGTCGGTTACCTGATCGCCGGCGTGCCCAACCCGATCTTCTTCGGCATCGTCACCTTCATCATCGGCCTGATCCCCGCGGTCGGCGCCGGCGCCGTGGTGCTGACCGCGGCGGCGCTGCTGTTCGTCTCCGGCCATGCCGGCTGGGCGCTGTTCCTGGCCATCTGGGGCATCGGGCCGGTGGGCCTGATCGACAACGTCGTCAAGCCGTATTTGATCCGCGGCGGGGTGGCGATGCACGGCGCGGTGATCTTCTTCTCGCTGCTGGGCGCGATCGCCTACTTCGGCGCCGTGGGCCTGATCGCGGGACCGCTGATCGTGTCCTTCTTCCTCGCCGTCCTGCGCATGTGGGACCGCGACGACGAGGCGGCCGCCTGACGTGCCGGGCGAACCGGTCGAGATCCTGATCGTCACCGCCGCTCTCGGTTGCGGCCTCGCCGCCGGCGTCTTCTTCGCGTTCTCCAGCTTCGTGATGCCGGCGCTCGCGCGCCTGCCCGCCGCGCAGGGGATCGCCGCCATGCAGGCGATCAACGTGGCCGCGATCACGCCGGTGTTCATGACCGCGTTGTTCGGGACGGCCGTGGCCTGCGCCGTGCTGGCCGCGTGGGCCCTGGTGCGGCGGCCGCCGGAGGCGCCCCTCGTGCTCGGCGGCGGCGTGCTGTATCTGGCCGGCACCATCCTGGTGACGATCGTCGGCAACGTACCGCGGAACGAGGCCCTGGCCGGGCTCGAACCGGCGAGCCCCGCCGCGGCCGAGCGCTGGGCCGCCTTCCTGCGTGGCTGGACGGCCTGGAACCACGTGCGGACCGCGAGCGCGCTCGCGGCGGCGGCGCTGCTGGCGCTCGCCTGACACGGCGCGGCCGTGCCGACCTTCCCCGAATGGCTGACCCCGATGGCCGCGACCCTCACCCAGGAGCGGTTCGCCGGGCCGGAGTGGACCTTCGAGCGGAAGTTCGACGGCATCCGGCTTCTCGCGTTCCGGCAGGGCGGCGCCGTGCGCCTGTTCTCCCGCAACCGCCTGCCGCAGGAGTACCCGGAGGTGGCCGCCGCGGTCGGCGCGCTCCCCGCGCGCGAGGTGATCCTCGACGGCGAGGTGACGGGCGCCTGGGGCCGGCCCGGGCGCGTCGCGTACCACGTGTTCGACGCGCTCTGGCTGGACGGGCGCGACCTGCGGGGCGAGCCGCTCGAGGCCCGGCGCGCGGCGATCGCGTCGCTCGGGCTGCACCCGCCGCTGCACCCGGTGCCCCTGCTGCAGGCCGACGAGCCGTGGGAACTGGCCGCGCGCGAGGGCTGGGAGGGCGTGATCGCGAAGCGGCGCGGCTCGCCCTACGAGCATCGGCGCTCGCGGCACTGGCTCAAGATGAAGTGCGAGGCCGCGCAGGAGTTCGTGGTGGGCGGGTTCACGGATCCGCGCGGCCGGCGCGCCGGGCTCGGCGCGCTGCTCGTCGGCTACTTCGAGGGCCGCGACCTCGTGTTCGCGGGCAAGGTCGGCACCGGCCTCGACACCCGCCTCCTGCTCGACCTGCGGGCGCGGCTCGGCGCGCTGGAGGTCGCGCAGCCGCCGTTCACGCGCGGGGTGGGCCTGCCGCGGCTCGGCGCGCACTGGTCGCGGCCGGAAGTCGTGGTGCAGGTGGCGTTCATCGAATGGACCGCGCACGGCAAGCTGCGCCACCCGCGCCTGCTCGGCGTGCGCGCGGACAAGGCGGCGTGCGAGGTGGTGAGGGAGACGTGATCACGCACCCGGAAAAGGTGCTCTTCCCCGGGGACGGGATCACGAAGGGCGCGCTGGCCGCGTATTACGAGTCGGTCGCGCCGGCGATGCTGCCGCACCTGCGCGGGCGTCCCGTGATGATGGAGCGATATCCCGCCGGCATCGGCGCCAAGGGCTTCATGCACCGGGACGTTCGCAAGGGCTACCCGGAATGGCTCGAGCGCGTGGAGGTGCCGAAGAAGGGCGGCACCGTCCAGCACCCGATCGTCTCCGACACGCGCTCCCTGCTGTGGATGGCCAACCAGAACTGCATCACCCCGCACGTGTGGCTCTCGCGCGTGCCGGCGCTGCACCGGCCCGACCTGTGCGTGTTCGATCTCGATCCGTCACGGGACGACTGGGAGGAGCTGCGCGCGGCCGCGATCGCGGTGCGCACCCTTCTCGACGACCTCGGGCTCGCCACCCGGGTCAAGACGTCGGGATGGAAGGGCTATCACGTCGTGGTCCCGCTCGACGGCCAGGCCGCCTTCGACGAGGTGGCGGCCTTCGCGCACGCGGCGGCCAGGGTCCTGGTCGCGCGCGACCCGGACCGCCTCACGCTGGAGTTCACCAAGGCGGAGCGCGCGGGCCGTATCTACCTGGACGTCGGCCGGAACGGATACGGCGCGACGCTGGCCGCGGTCTACGCCGTGCGCGCGCGGCCGGGCGCGCCGGTGTCGGCGCCGTGCACCTGGGCCGAGGTCGAGGCCGGCCGCGTGCGTCCGCGGACGTTCACGATCGGCACCATGGCCGCGCGCCTCGCCGAGGTAGGCGAGCTGTGGGCGGAGATGCCCGGCCAGTCGCTGCGGACGGCGCGCGAGCGGCTGGCCGCGAGCGAGCGGCGCTGACCCGGCGCTACTCCGCGGCCGCGGCGGTGATGGTCGGGCAGCCGGTGCTGGCCAGCACCACCTGCGCGCCGACCGCGTCGTCCTGGCTGCCGGTGTTCACGATGATCAGCCCGTAGCGCGTCGGGGTGGACGCGAAGTAGGAGACCCGGCGCGGCTTCCCCCCGCTGTCGGCGAGGGTCAGGGCCGGGCAGTTCCCGCCGGAGAGCAGGTGGTCGAGCGTGCAGGTGTTGGCTTCGACGAGCGCGACCAGGAACGTGTTCGTGGCGAAGGTCCAGTCCACCGTGATGTCCAGGCGGCCCACGGTGGTCGTCGAGAACACCAGGTAGGCGAACTGCTGCGACGGCATCGCCGACGAGTGCTCGAACACGACGGTTCGCTGGCAGGCGGGCATGGTCGTGGGCGGCGTGTTGTCCGTGATGCCCCCGCCCGCGTCGCCCTTGCACGCCCCCAGCCAGACGGCGATCACCACGACGGCTCCCGCCTTGCCCACGCTGCCTCCGCGGCTCGAACGAGGGCAGTCTAACTCCGGGCCCCCGCCGTGGCCACCACCTCGGCCAGCCGCTTGTAGCGGCGGGCGACGCCGTTCTCCATCGGCGAGGCTACCAGTCCACGACCGACCCGTCGTCCGGGTCGTACGTCTCGGGGTTGCGCCAGTCGTGGCCGATCTTGTCCTTCATCGCCTCCTCGTCGAGCTCGATGCCGAGGCCGGGGCCGGTGGGCAGGTCCACGTAGCCCTCGCGGACGGTGAACGGCTGCTTGACGTATCCCTCGCCCAGGCTCACCTGCTCCTGGCACAGGAAGTTCGGGATGGCGGCCGCGATCTGCAGGCCGGCGGCCAGCGAGATCGGCCCCAGCGGGTTGTGCGGCGCGATCGTGGCGTAATAGGCCTCGGCCATCCCCGCGATCAGCCGCACCTCGGTGATGCCGCCGGCGTGGCAGAGATCGGGCTGCAGGATCGTGGCCGCGCCCTTCTCGAGGATCTCGCGGAAGCCCCACTTGGTGAAGATGCGCTCGCCGGTGGCGATCGGCACGTGCGTGCTCCTGGCCAGCTCCGCCATCACGTCCACGTTCTGCGCGTTGACGATCTCCTCGTAGAAGAACGGGCGCAGCGGCTCCAGCTCCTTCATCAGGATCCTGGCCGTGCCGGGCGGCACCGCGCCGTGGAAGTCGATGCCGATGTCGCCGTCCTTGCCCACGAGGTCGCGCAAGGCGGAGAACTTCGCCACCGCGTTCTCGATCCAGGCCGCGCTCTCGACGTGGCGGGCGTAGCGCCCGCCGAGCCGCGCGGGCCCGGTCTTGAACGCGGTGAAGCCCTGCGCCTTCCGTTCCTTGACCAGCTCCGGCGTGCCGGCGTGCGCATAGACGCGGATCCGCTGGCGCGTGGGCCCGCCGAGCAGCTCGTACACGGGGACGCCGAGCAGCTTGCCCTTGATGTCCCACAGCGCCTGGTCGATGCCGCTCAGCGCGCTGGTGAGGATCGGGCCGCCGCGATAGAAGGCGTGCCGGTAGATCGCCTGCCAGTGGTGCGCGACCGCGCGCGGGTCCTTGCCCACCAGGTAGGGCGCGACCTCCTGGACGGCGGCCGCGCAGGTGAGCGCGCGTCCCTCGGTGATCGGCTCCCCGAGGCCCACCACGCCCGCGTTGGTGTGGACCTTCAGGAACAGCCAGCGCGGCTTGACCAGGAACGTCTCCAGCTTCGTGATCTTGACGCTGTCGCGCGCGACCGGGCGCGGCGCCGCGCGCGGCGGATCGGGGGGCGC
>DATBIZ010000004.1:0-12811 GCA_036556645.1 Vicinamibacteria bacterium
CCCTTCTCGAGCACGATGTAGAACTCGAGCCAGCCGTGCTCCTCCGTCTCGCAGGGCGCCGAGGAGATCGAATACGAGTGCGTGACCCCGCCGCGCTTCTGCCGGCCGCTCTCGTCGAGGTCGGGCGCGAAGCGCGCGCGCCCGCTCGCGTCCACCACGCGGCGGGTGAGCCAGCAGTCCTCGCGGCGCAGCGCGATGTACTGCCCCGCCCGGTACGCGGGGAAGCGGTGCCCTTCCTCGGGCATCAGGCGGAAGAGCGCGAGGGTGGGGGACAGGCCCTGCCAGGTCACGACGGTGCCGACGCGCTTGTCAGCCATGGAGCGGGGTGAGACTAGCCGACCGCGAGCGTGGAGCAAAGTTGACGAACGGCTGGCTCCCGGGTGCCTAACTCGCCTTCAGGGCCGCGATGAGCTCCAGCAGGGCCTTCTTCCCGTCCCCGAACAGCATCAGGGTGTTGTCGGCCGCGAAGAGCGGATTCGGAATCCCCGCGAAGCCCGGGCTGAGGCTGCGCTTGACGACCACGACGGTGCGCGCCTTGTCCACGTCGAGGATCGGCATCCCGGCGATCGGGCTCTGGGGGTCGGTGCGGGCGAGCGGGTTCACCACGTCGTTGGCGCCGATCACGATCGCGACGTCGGTCTCCGGGAACGACGGGTTGATCTCGTCCATCTCCTTGACCTGCTCGTAGGGGATGTCCGCCTCCGCGAGCAGCACGTTCATGTGGCCCGGCATGCGGCCGGCCACGGGATGGATGCCGAACTCCACCGCGATCCCGCGCTGCTCCAGCAGGTGCGTGAGGTCGCGCACGGTGTGCTGGGCCTGGCTGACCGCCAGGCCGTAGCCCGGCACGATCACGACGCGGCGCGCGGTGTCGAACAGCATGGCCACCTCCTCCGCGGAGGCCGACTTCACGCGGCCGGCGTAGACCTTGTCCTCGCTCTGGGCGGCCGCGCTCCCGCCCATCACCCCGAAGAGGATGTTGGCCAGCGAGCGGTTCATCGCCTTCGACATGATCTGGGTGAGGATCACGCCGGAGGCGCCCACCAGCGACCCCGAGATGATCAACACGTCGTTGTTGAGCACGAACCCGGTGGCGGCGGCGGCCAGGCCCGAATACGAGTTGAGCAGGGTGATGACCACCGGCATGTCGGCGCCGCCGATCGGGAGCACGGACATCACGCCCGCGGCCGAGGCCACCAGGGCGAGCGCCCAGTACCACCCGGGCTCGTCGGGGCGGGCGACGAGCGCGCCCGCGAGCGCGACGCTGACCGCGAGCAGCGCTCCGTTGAGCAGGTGCTGGCCGGGGAAGCGCAGGCCCTCGAGCCAGCGCCACTCCTCGAGCTTGCCGTACGCGACCAGGCTGCCCCAGAACGTGACCGCGCCGATGAGCCCGCTGGCCGCGGTGGCGACCGTGAGCTGCACCAGCGGCGCGTCGCTGACGACGTCGGCCTCGATCAGGGCCGCCCCCGCCACCAGCACCGAGGCCCCGCCGCCGAAGCCGTTCAGCAGCGCCACCATCTGTGGCATCGCGGTCATCCGCACGCGCACGGCCATCGCCGCGCCCAGGCCGGAGCCGATCACCAGCCCGGCCGCGATCGCGCCGTAGCTCAGGATGTGCCGGTCGAGCAGGGTGACCGCGACCGCGATCAGCATGCCGAGCGCGCCGAGCAGGTTCCCGCGCACGGCCGTACGCGGGTGGGCGAGCCCCTTGAACGCCAGGATGAACAGGACGGACGCCGCGAGGTAGGCGGCGCTCTCCAGCCACTGCATCGCGGGTCAGGCCTTGCGCTTGAACATGCGGAGCATGCGGTGCGTGACCAGGAACCCGCCGACCACGTTGATGGCGGCCAGCACGACCGCCACGAACCCGAGCACGGTGGTCAACACGTTGGGCGTGCCCGCGGAGACCAGCGCGCCGATCAGCGTGATGCCGGAGATCGCGTTGGAGCCCGAGGTGAGCGGGGTGTGCAGCGTGGGCGGCACCTTCCGGATCACCTCGAACCCGACGAAGATCGCCAGCACGAACACGGTCAGGCCCTGCATCAGCTGTTCCATCCAGGCTCCTCGGGCCGGCCGCTCAGCCGGTGGCGGTGACGGCGGGTTGGTCCAGGGGCGGCAGGCGCAGCGTCTCGCGCAGGCGCGGGTGCACGACCGCGCCGTCCTTCGCCACCAGCGTCTCGCGGACGATCTGGTCGGACAGGTCCACGGCCAGCGCGCCCTTCTTCACCAGCAGGGCCAGGAAGTTCGCCACGTTCCGGGCGTGCATCTGGCTGGCGTGGTTCGGCACCGCGGAGGCGACGTTCACCGGGCCCAGCACCGTCACGCCGTGATGGGTGCCCGCTTCGCCGGGCCGGGTCAGCTCGCAGTTGCCGCCCTGCTCCGCGGCCACGTCCACGATCACCGAGCCGGGCTTCATCGCCCCGACCATCTGGGAGGTGATCAGCACGGGCGCCTTCTGCCCGGGGATCGCCGCGGTGGAGATCACGACGTCGCTGGCCGAGACCACGCGCGCCATGGTCTCGCGCTGCTGACGGTAGAACTCCTCGTCCATGGTGCGGGCGTAGCCGCCGGCGTCCTGCGCGTCCTTCGCGTCGAGCGGCAGCTCGACGTACTTCGCGCCCAGGCTCTGGATCTGCTCGCGCGTGGCCGGGCGGACGTCGTACGCCTCCACCACCGCGCCGAGCCGCCGCGCGGTGGCGATGGCCTGCAGACCCGCCACCCCCGCCCCGATCACGAACACCCGCGCGGGGGCGAGCGTGCCGCCCGCGGTCATCATCATCGGGAACAGGCGCGGCAGCGTGTCCGCGGCCAGCAGCACCGCCTTGTACCCGATCACGGTGGCCACGGACGAGAGCGCGTCCATGGCCTGGGCGCGGCTGATGCGCGGGATCATGTCGAGCGCGAACGCGGTGACTCCGCGCTCGGCCAGCGCGGCCACGCCTTCCGGCGCCCCGATCGGGTCCAGGAACCCGACGACCACCTGCCCTCGGCGCAGCGCCGAGAGGTCGGGCGGCGGCGCGATGTGGCTCGAGGCGAAGGAGCGCACCGCGAGCAGCACTTCGGCCGCGGCGAACACCTGCTCCCGCGCGGCGATGCGCGCGCCCTTCTCCTCGTAGAGGTGGTCGGGGAACCCGGCGGCGTCGCCCGCCCCCGCCTCCACCGTCACCTCCAGGCCCAGGGCGGCGAGGCTGGGCACGGCCGCGGGCACGATCGCGACGCGCCGTTCGCCCGGGAACGCCTCTCTGGCCACGCCCGCCAGCATCAACGCGAGTGTATCCGACGCCGCGCGGCGTGGGACCTATAATCGCGGTCACATGGCCGACCACGCCGGCGAGTACCGGTTCTGCCCGCGGTGCGCCGGCGCGCTCGACCGGCGCGTGATCAAGGAGCGCGAGCCCGAGCGGCTGGTGTGCGCGCGCTGCGGCTTCGTGTTCTACCTCGACCCTAAGGTCGCGGCCTGCACCATCACCTCCTGGGACGGCCGCATCGTGCTCGCGCGCCGCGCGATCGAGCCCTCGCTCGGCAAGTGGGTGTTCCCGGGCGGCTTCGTGGACCGCGGCGAGACGGTGGCGGACGCCGCCGTGCGCGAGACCCTCGAAGAGGTGAACCTGCGCGTGAGCCTGACCGGGATCCTCGACGCCTACTCCTACCCGGGCAGCCAGGTGGTGGTGATCGTGTACGCGGCCGAGGTGGTGGGCGGCCGGCCGGAGACCGGAGACGAGTGCCTGGAGGTTCGCGCCTTCGCGCCCGAGGAGATCCCCTGGGACGACCTCGCGTTCGAGAGCACGCGCGACGCGCTGCGCGACTACGTGCGGCGGTTCTTCCCGCGCGCCCGCCTGCCCCGCTGAACCCGGGCGGCGCCTCGTCGGCATGCACGGGCTGGTGAGGGAAACGGTCGTCTCGCCCGCGCGCCGCCCGCTCCCCGACCGGGATGCGAAGATGGAGCATGACCAGAAGACAGTCGCCGCGCGGCGGCGACGACCTCGGCCGCCGTCGCCACCGCTGGAGCGAGTTCCGCCAGGCCTATCCGCGGATCGTGGCCGGGATGGCCGTGTTCCTCGGCCTGCTCGTGCTCGTGGACGCCTTCCTCGCCTGGCAATGGTTCCGCTACCACCGTGAGACGCGGCGCCTGCGCGCGGCGATGAGCCGCGTGGAGGCCGACCGCGCCGACGGCCTGGTGGCGGCCGGCGAGAGCCAGGTGGCGCTGCTGATGCAGGTGGCGCGGCTGCAGGCCACCGGCGAGCCGGCCCTGAACCTGGCCATCTCGCTCGACGAGGGCCGGATGTACCTCCAGCGGGAGGGCGCGCGGCTGCGCGAGATGCCGGTGAAGGTGGGGACCGACACCCGCACCGGCGACCTGGTGGTGGCCGCGCCGCGCGGCAAGCGCGCGGTGGTGCGCGTGCTCGACGGAGACGCCTCCTACGAGCTGCCGGCCTGGGCCTGGTCGAGCCGCGGCCTGCCCGTGCCCGCCTCGCGCGCGGTCAAGGGCGCGCTGGGGCCGCTGGCGGTGGTGCTCAGTGGAGGAACCGTGATCTATTCCCTGCCCGCCCCGGCCCCGCTCGACGCGTCGGACTACGTCCTTCCCGGCAGCGTGCGCGCGGAGGCCGCGGACCTGGAAGCCATCCGCGAGAACGTGCGGCCGGGCATGCCGGTGTACTTCCATTGAGGGACTGGGCGTCGCGCAGGACACACGCCGTGGTCCGGTTCTTCGGGCACGGGGGGCACGTGGCCTGGTGGCTGATCGGCGTCGGCCTCCTGGTCACCGCGCTCAGCAGCGCGCTCTTCGCCGCCACCGGCTCCGCGAAGCTGCGGCGCGACGTGACGCGCATGGTCTTCGAGGACAACGAGGACGTGCTGGAGGCGGTGCGGTGGGGCGCGAGCACCGCCGAGGAGCAGCTCGAGCGCGCGCGGGGGGACGCCCAGGCCGCGTCGCCCGACCGCCCCTACCTGGTGGTCAGCATCGAGGAGCGCCGGGTCTGGTACAAGCAGGACGGCCGCGTGCTGTTCGAGGCGCCGGTGGCCACCGGCAGCGGCAAGACGCTCGTGCGCGACGGTGGCGCGTCGGTGTGGAAGTTCGAGACGCCGCGCGGGCGCCTGGTGGTGCGCAGCAAGGAGGAGTCGCCGGTGTGGGTCCCGCCCGACTGGCACTACGTCGAGCAGGCGCGCAAGCGCGGGCTGACGGTGGCGAAGCTGGACGACGGCGGGGCGATCCCCACCGCCGACGGCGGCGTGATCACGGTCTCGGGCAACGAGGTGGTCAAGCGCGGCCCGGACGGCTCGGTGCGCGCGCTGCAGGCCTCGGACGGGCGCGAGATCGTGGCGGACGGGAAGATCATCGTGCCGCCGACGTACACCAGCCAGCGGCGCTACGAGGGCGTGCTCGGCACGCACCGGCTCAACCTCGGCGACGGGTACGCCCTGCACGGCACGAACCGGCCGGAGACGGTGGGGCAGGCGGTGAGCCACGGCTGCGTGCGGCTGCGGAACGAGGACATCGCGAGGCTGTACGAGCTGGTGGCGGTGGGGACGCCCGTGTACATCTACTAGACGGTCGCCGGGCATGCGCGGGCGTTGACGCCGGTGCCCACAACCGGGTGTGCGTGTGCCCGTACCCGTACCCGTACCCGTACCCGTACCCGTACCCGTACCCGTACCCGTACCCGTACCCGAGCCCGAACCCGTGCCGTACCGAACCCGTGCCCGTACCCGAGCGCCGTACCCGTGCCCGTACCTGTACCCGTGGCCGTCCTTGGAGAACAGCCCTCTGACCGCGGCCTATCCCTCTCTCAGAACCACGCCGGATAACAGGTCGACCGGTACGACCCCAGCTGGCGGCGGATGTACATCTCCGCGGTCAAGATGTCGTACTGGTCGTTGAAGGCGTTCGTGCCCTTCACGGCCAGCTCCTCGCCGTCGTAGTGGCCGCACAGCCCGCGCTGGGGCATCAGCTGGGCCATCCGCTGCGAGAAGCGGTCCGGGTCCACCACCAGGTAGCACTCGCTGCAGCCGCGCGCCCGCTTCTTGTCGAACATCTGCGGCTCGTCCCTGATGAGCTGGTCCATCGCGCTCTCGACCTCGCGGAGGTAGCTCGGCGACTGGCGCGGGCAGTTGGTGCCGGAGCCGTTGCCGGCCGGCAAGCGGCAGGTCTGCGCCGCGGGCGGCGGCGTCGAGGAGGGTGCCGGATCGGGCGCGGCCGGCGGGGGTGTGGGCGTCGGCGTGGGGACGGGCACCACGACCACCACGACCGGCACCGGAGCCGGCGCCACCGGGTTCGGCTTCGTGTCTCGAGCCCTCTCCGTCAGCGCCTCGCAGCCGACCGCCAGCGCCGCCGCGCACAGCACGCCTCGCATCCCCTGGGACATGGGCCCTCCCGCCTAGAAATGGCGTGAGGATCTTGCGCGGAAGGGACGGCCAGGTCAAGGAAAAACGTCAGTCGAGGCGCGTGGGCGCCGGGGCGGAGGCCCGCCGGTCGGCGGGGGTCCGAGCCGCGAAGGCGCGCGCGCCGACGATGGCGCGCTCGAAGGACCGGAAGATGCGGATCCGTCCGCGGCGGTTGCGCCAGCCGGCCCGCGCCAGCGTCCGCATCGGCTGCGGCTGCACGCCGGCCAGGATCACCTTCACCCCGCCCGCGTTGAGCCGCCTGAGCAGCGACTCCAGGTTCACGAGCCCGGTCGCGTCCATCGCGGGCACCGCCTGCATGTCGAGGACGACCGCCTGCACGCCCCGCTTCTCCACGGTCTGCAGCGCGCTCACCGCGGCCTGCGCGGCGCCGAAGAAGAGCGGGCCCGCCACCTCGTAGAGCACCACGCCGCGGGGCAGCGGCTCGCGCAACTCCGGGTGCGCGTCCCCGACGAGCTTGACGCCGGAGACCTCGGCCATGCGGCGGATGAAGAGCATCGCCGAGAGGATGATCCCCGCCGTGATGGACACGACCATGTCGAAGACCACGGTGAGGCCGAAGCAGACGAGCAGCACGGCCACGTCGCTGCGGGGCGCGGCGCGGAGCACGAACGTGAAGTGGCGCCGCTCGCTCATGTTCCAGGCCACCAGCAGCAGCAGCGCGGCCAGCGAGGCCATGGGCAGGTAGCCCAGGGCGGGCGCCAGCGCCAGCACGGCGAGCAGCACGAAGGCGCTGTGCACGATCGCGGCGAGCGGGCTGCGCGCGCCGGAGCGGATGTTGGTCGCGGTGCGCGCGATCGCGCCGGTGGCCGCGAACCCGCCGAAGAACGGCGCGACCAGGTTGCCCACGCCCTGGGCCACCAGCTCCGCGTCGGGGTCGTGCTTGCGCCCGGTCATGCCGTCGGCCACCACCGCCGACAGCAGCGATTCCATCGCGCCGAGCATCGCGATCGCGAAGGCGGCGGGGAGCAGCGCGCGCGCCAGCCCGATGGACAGGCCGGCCTGCGCGGCTTCCGGCGCGGGCAGCGACCACGGCAGCATCAGGGCCGGGGCCTGCGGCGGGATCCCGCCGAAGCGGCTCGCGACCGTGGCCGCCTCGAACCCCGGCCAGCGCTGCGCCGCCACGGCGGCCAGCACCGCGGCCACGGCGAGCGCGACCAGCGGCGCCGGCACCTTGCCGCCCAGCCTCGGCCAGACGACCAGCAGGAGCAGCGTCAACAGTCCGACCGCGAGGTCGGGGGCGTGCACGCTGGGCAGCGCCCGGGCGAGCGCCCACACGCGGTCGAGGTAGTGCTCCTGCGTCCCCTCCACGGCCAGCCCCAGGAAGTCCTTGACCTGCAGCGTGGCGATCACCACCGCGATCCCCGCGGTGAAGCCGGTGATCACCGGATAGGGCACGAACTCGATCAGGCGCCCCATGCGCCCGAGGCCGAGCGCGATCAGGATCACGCCCGCCATCAGCGTGGCCAGGAGCAGCCCGCGCAACCCGAAGCGCGCGGCCACCGGGGCGAGGATCACCACGAACGCGGCGGTGGGCCCCGACACCTGCGTGCGCGACCCGCCGAGCAGCGCGATCACCGCTCCGGCCACGATCGCGGTGTACAAGCCGTGCTGGGGAGCGACGCCGGAAGCGATCGCGAGCGCCATCGAGAGCGGCAGCGCCACCACCCCCACCACGAGCCCGGCCATCGCGTCCGCCTGGAGCGTGCGGGCGCCGTAGCCCTCGCGCCACACCTCGCGCAGCGCGAGCGCGGGCCCCCAGCGGACCCGGGGCGGGTCGAGGACGACGGCCGCGGCGGCCGTCTCAGTCGTTGACGGTGAGATAGGTGTAGCCCTCGAGGGCTTCCTCGTAGCGGCGCATCAGCCGGCCCGACTCCGCCGGCGTGAGCCGCCGCTCGCGCAGGGCCTCTTCCATGGCCCGGCGCACGCGCGAGATGAGGTCGTCCTTCGAGTACTGGACGTAGGAGAGCACCTCGGCCACGGAGTCCCCTTCCACGACGTGCTCGACCCGGTAGTGCTCGCCGTCGAGCTTGACGTGCACCGCGTCGGTGTCCCCGAACAGGTTGTGCAGGTCGCCCAGGATCTCCTGGTAGGCGCCGATCAGGAACGAGGCCACGTAGTAGGGCCCGCCGTTGACCGGGTGCAGCTCCAGGAAGTGCTTCACGTCGCGGAGGTCGATGAACTGGTCCATCTTCCCGTCGCTGTCGCAGGTGAGGTCGGCCAGCACCGCACGCCGCGACGGCGCCTTGTCCAGCCGGTCGATGGGCATGGTGGGGAAGAGCTGGCGCACCGCCCAGTGGTCGGGCAGCGACTGGAACAGCGAGAAGTTGCAGTAGTAGGTGTCGGAGAGCTGCCTCTCCAGGCCTTCGAGCTCGTCCGGCACGTAGGGCAGGTCGCGCACGATCTTCAGGATCCGCTCGCAGGTGGCGTAGAACAGCTCCTCGACGCGCGCGCGGGCCTTGAGGTCCAGGATCCCGAGGTTGAAGGCGGTGATCGCCTCCTCCTTGAGCTGCAGCGCGTCGTGGTACGCCTCCTGGAAGTTCTTGCGCGAGACCCCGGCGTAGGTCTCGTAGAGCTGCTGGATCACCCGGTGCTCGTCCTCGGCCAGCGACTCCGGGATCTGGCCCACCAGCATCTGGTTCGCGTCGAGCACGTTGAACACCAGCACCGAGTGGTGCGCGGTCAGCGCGCGCCCCGACTCCGTGACCAGGTCCGGGTGCGGCACCCCCGCCGCGTTGCAGGCCTCCGCCACCTGGCTGACGATGTCGGCCGCGTACTCCTGCAGCGAGTAGTTCACCGAGGAGTGGAAGTTGGTCTGGCTCCCGTCGTAGTCCACGCCGAGCCCGCCCCCGCAGTCGAGGTAGCGCATGTTGGCGCCCAGCTTGTGCAGCTCGACGAAGATGCGGCTGGCCTCGCGCAGCGCGTCCTTGATGGCGCGGATCGCCGTGATCTGCGAGCCGATGTGGAAGTGCAGGAGCTGCAGGCAGCCGAGCATGCCCTCCGCGCGCAGGCGCTCCACCGCGCGCACCATCTCCGCGGTGGTCAGGCCGAACTTCGAGCGGTCGCCCGTGCTCTCCACCCACTTGCCGGCGCCCCGGGTGGCCAGCCGCGCCCGCACGCCGATCAGCGGGCTGATGCCGAGCTCGCGCGAGGCCGCGATCACGGTCTCGAGCTCCGCCAGGCGGTCCATGGTGATGAAGACGCGGCGGCCGAGCTTCTGCGCCAGCAGCGCGGTCTCGATGTAGGCGCGGTCCTTGTACCCGTTGCAGAGGATCAGCGCCTCGGGGTTGTCCTGCAGCGCGAGCGCGACCAGCAGCTCGGGCTTGGAGCCGGCCTCGATGCCGAGGTTGAAGGGCCGGCCGTACTCGACCAGCTCCTCGACCACGTGCCGCTGCTGGTTCACCTTGATCGGGTAGACGCCGCGGTAGGCGCCCTTGTAGTCGTTCTCGGCGATCGCCTGCTGGAACGCGCCCGCGAGCATCTCGACGCGCGTGCGCAGGATGTCCGAGAAGCGGATCAACAGCGGAAGGTTGAGGCCGCGGTTACGGAGGTCCTCCACCAGCTCGCGAAGGTCGATGCGCGGGGAGCCCTGGCCGGCCGGCGTGACCTCGACGTGTCCCGCCTCGTTGATCCCGAAGAAGGGCCGGCCCCATCCGTTGACGTTGTACAGCTCGAGTGAGTCCTTGACCGTCCAGGCCCGGAGCTCCGTGGCCAACTGTCTTCGCACCTCCTTCGCGCTACCGGCGCGAGAAGCCCATTCTAGCGCGCGCGTGCGGCGCGAAGTCCAGGAAAAAACGCCCTATCCCTGGGAGCGGCGCGCGGAGAGCTCGTCCTCGATCAGCTCCTGGAACTGCTCGAACGGCTGCGCCCCCACCAGCCGCCGCCCGTTGATGAAGTAGGTGGGCGTCCCCGTGATGCCGAGCGCGTGCCCGTCGTTCACCGCCTTCTCGATGGCGGCGTCGTGGCGGCCGGAGCCCAGACAGGAGGCGAACCGCCCGCCGTCCAGCGACAGGGCGGCCGCGCGCGCGGCCAGGTCGGCGTCGCTCATGTCCCCCGGCTGCACGAGCAGGTTGCGGTGGTACTCCCAGAACCGCCCCTGGTCGCCGGCGCAGCGCGCCGCGCGGGCCGCCGGCAGCGAGCGCGGCCGCCCGAGCAGGAAATCCTGGTGCACGAGCCGGACCTTCCCCTGGTACTGCGCCACCAGCCGGTCCACCACGGCCTGCGCGCGGTGGCAGTAGGGGCACTGGTAGTCCAGGAAGCCCACGATGGTGACCGGAGCGGAGGCCGGGCCCAGCGCGGGCGCGTCCGCCGGCACGGCGAGCGCCGCGCGTGGCGCCGTCAGCTTCAGCGTCACCGCGGTGGCGCCCCGGAGCTCCGAATGGAACTGCGCCTGGCGCTCGGCCAGCGCCTGCTCGCGCAGCGAGCGCTCGATCTGGGGGGCGACCTCCCCGAACGACCGGTCGCCGATGCGGTCGCGGCTGCGCTCGTAGACCATCCGCACCTGCTCGGGCGTGGGGGCCGGCACCTTCGAGACGACCTCGGCCTGCACCAGCGCGTCACGGGAGACGCCCCGCCGCGCCGCTTCCGCGTCGAGCAGGCGCTCGGCGACGATCTCGTCGAGCGCCTGGCGGCGCAGCTCGTACCGCTCCTGTTCGAGCCTCTGCAAGCCGCCCGCCGCGCGCGCGTCCACTTCCTTCATCGTGATGGCCCGGCCGCCCACCTCGGCCGCCGTCTCTTCGGCGTTGGGCGCGGCGGAGGACGCGGGCGGGGCCGCCTTGCCGGCGTCCGCGCAGCCGAGCGCCAGCGCGGCCGCGAGCAGCGGGAGAGACGACCGAAGCCCGTATCGCATGGGTCAAGCGTACCTGATTTGGCCGCGGCCACGCCGTCGGGCAGACTGGCCCTCCACGATGGCCGCAGCAGCAACCTGGAGTGGGCGCCTGGCGCTCGGCGCGATGGCGCTGGCGTTGCTGAGCCGGCTGCCGCTGCTCGTCGCCACCCACCGCCTGCCGGTCTCCAACGACGACGCGGTGCCGCTGCTGATGGCGCGCCACCTGCTGCGCGGCGAGCTGTCCACGATCCTCTGGAACCAGCCTTACAACGGCGCGCTGGATGCGTACCTGCTGGCGCCGCTGCTGCGGTTCGCCTCCGCCCACGCCGCCTTCCGCGCCTACGAGCTCGCGTGCGCCCTTCTGCTCGTGGCCGTGGTCGCGCTGGCCGCGCGTGCCGTTGCGCGAACGGAAGCGGCCTGCTGGGCCGCGGTGCTGGCGGCCGTGGGAACGCCCTACATGGCCTTGATGGCGGCCACCGGCCCCACGCCGAACTTCCTCGTCCCCCTGCTCGTCTCCGTGCCGCTGCTGGTGGGGCTCGCGCGGCTGCCGCGGCCGGCCCCCTCCGGCGCGGCCGCGCCGGCCCTCGCCGGCGCCGTCTCCGGCCTCGCGGTCTGGGACTCGGCGCTCGCGGTGCCGGCCCTGCTCGGCGTGGGCGCCGGGCTGATCGCCGCCGGCCTGCGGCCCCGCCGGCGAAACGCCGCCGCCTACGTGGCCGGGCTCGCGCTCGGGGCGAGCCCGCTGCTGGCCGCTCGCGCCGTGGGCGCGTCGGCCGCGAGCACGGTCACGGCGCTGCGGCCGCGGTGGCTCTGGTCGGACGGCCTCCAGGACCTGATCGCCGCGACCGCCGGGCTCCTCGGCGTGCAGGTGCCGCTGGTCGTGGACGGGCCCGAACGTGCCTCGCTGCCCCTCGCGCTCGCGATCCTCCTCGCCGCCGCGCTGGCCGCGGCGATCGGCCTCGGCTCCCGCGACCGCCGCGCCTGGCCCCTCGTCGGGTGGGTGATCGCGCTCGCCGCGGCGTTCGCGGCGAGCCGGCGGACCGGCGCCGACGAGGTGCGCTACCTGTACGGGCTGACCGTCCCCGTGCTGGCGCTGGCGGGGGCCGGGCTCGCGCGCGCCGCCGCCCGTCGCCGGCCCCTGGGCATCGCGCTCGCCGCCGCGATCCTCGCCGGGTGGGCGTACGGGCACCTCGCGCTCGTCCGCGCCTGGCGCGACCCCGCGCACGCCGCGCGCGTGTGGCAGGTGCCGAGCCTCGACCCGGTGCTCGACACGCTCTCCCGCGCGGGCGTGCGCAGCGCGTACGCGAGCCTGCAGTTCGCGGCGCGCCTCACCCTGGAGTCGGAGGAGCGCGTGATCGCGAGCCAGGCCTGGAACGAGCGCGTGCCGGGCGACCCGCTGCGGTTCCGCGACGAGGTGGACCTCGACCCGCGCCCGGCGTGGGTGCTCTCGTCGCGGCTCTCGCGCGGCATGCCGCGCCCGGGCGGCTTCCGCGCGCTGCTGGGCGCGCTCGGAGGCGGCTGGCGCGAGGACCTGCCCGGCGACTTCGTGGTGTTCCGCCGGTTCGTGCCGCCGTACGACGAGGCGCG
>DATBIZ010000005.1:0-13731 GCA_036556645.1 Vicinamibacteria bacterium
CACCGCCGCGTTGGGCACGGGATCGCCGAAGGCCCAGGCCCGCAGGTTGCCGGCCCCGGAGGGGGCCACCGCGACCAGGTTGACGGCAATCGCGGTCGCCGGACCGAAGGGAATCAGGCAGTCGGTGAGGCCGCCCTGATCGGACAGCGTGCCGGCGACGTCGGAGTCCCTGGGCACCCCGGCGAGCAGCTTGCCGGCGACGGCGAAGCGCGTATCGATCACGCGACACGGCGGCACCGGTGTGAACACGAGGTCCCGGTTGGAGTCGCCCAGCACGCTGGGTTCGGATGCCGAGCGGGCGTCCTGGGCGGCGCCGGGCGCCGCCGCCATCCACGCACCGGCCGCCGCGACGATGGCCGTCCGGCGCGCCGCGAGTCTGCGCATGTCTGCTCTCCCTGGCACGCCGCTGATCCGCTCTGCGGGCCGGCGGCGCGCCGGGCCGGCCTCCTTCAGATGAGGCGCAATCCGGGCCGGGAACGGCTCACGGTGCTCGCCTAGGGCTGGCCCAGCGGGCGTTCGCGGGTCCGGCGGACCAGCTCGTCCATGGACGGGTACGCCGCCGGAGCGAGCCGGAGGGAGGCGGGCGGCGAGGCGCCACGCAGCGCGCGCGCGACGAGCTGCACGGCCGGGCCGCCGTTGGAGGGCGTCACGATCGTCGCGGTCAGGGCGCCGGTGTCCACCAGCTTCCGGCCGCCCTCGGGGAGGCCGTCGCAGCCGAGCACGGCCACGCGCCGCGGCAGGCGGTCACCGGGCTGGTCCTGCAGCGCCCGGGACGCCCCGACCGCCATCGCATCGTTCTGACAGGCCAGCGCCGCGACGGCCACCCCTCGCGACGTGTCCAGACGCCGCCACCGGCCCACCGCCTCGGCTCCGCTCGCCTCGGTCCAGCGCCCTTCCAGCACCTTCGGCTCGAGCCCGGCGGCGCCGAGCGCCTCCTGGAGGCCGGTGAGCCGCTCCTGGGCCACGGAGGTGTCGCGCGGGCCCGTCACGTACAGCACCGCGCTGCCGCGGGGCGCCACCACCTTGAGCTGGGCGCCCTGGATGCGGCCGACCTCGGCCTGGTCGGTGCCGACGCTCGCGATCGGCAGCTGCGGGAACTGCGCGCGGAGCTGCTCGAGGTAGGGGACGGTGCGGTTGATCAGCACCCAGCCGATGCCGCTGGCCGCCGCCTTGCGTGCCACGCGCTCGAGACCTTCGCCGGCGACCGTCTCCGCCACGATCGCGCACGGCCGGTCCTCCGGCGCCGCGTGGATCGCGCCGTAGAGCTGCTGGATCTGCAGGACGGCGTTGTTGTCGGCGAACAGGACGTCGATGCGGAGCCCCTCGCGGCTGGCCGCCTGCCGCGCATCGTCGGCCTGCAGCCGCTGGTATTCCTGGTCCTGCGTCAGGAACGAGGCCACGATGCGGCGCGCCTCTCCCATACCCGTGGTTCCCCCCCGTGCTCGGTCCGGCAGATCCTAGCAGGGTACGATCGAAAATGGAGGCGCCGCGATGCCGAATTCGTTCCCTGGCTAGAAGAGCCGCAGCTGCTGGGGGCCGCTCGGTTTCGGCGGCGGCAGCGCGCCGACGTCGAACCAGCCCGTGCCCTCGGCCGCGCAGATCTCCAGCCGGACGTCGGCGCGCCCGCGCCGCTGCAGCGCGGTCTCCGCGCTCAGCCGCGCCACCTCGGGATGGTTGTTGGTCTCGGAGAGGTGCGCGAGCACGACCGCGCGGCAGGCCTCGCCGAGCCCCTTCTCCAGATACCGGCCGGTGTCCTGGTTCGACAGGTGTCCATAGCCGCCGGAGATCCGCGCCTTCAGCGACCAGGGATACGGGCCGTCGCGCAGCATGCCGGGGTCGTAGTTCGACTCGATCAGCACCGCGTCGCAGGCCGCGAACGCGTCCACCAGCCGGCGGTTGAGGTGGCCGAAATCGGTGGCGTGCCCGAGCGCGCCGTCCTGGGATCCGACCACGAAGGCCATGGGCCCCGCCGCGTCGTGCGGCACCGGCACGCCGCGGACGGTGAAGGGGCCCATCGTGCGCGGCGTCAGCGGCTCGAGGACGTCGTACCCGGCGATCTCCTCGGCGCCGAGGCCGGCGGCCGCGTAGGTTCCGCGCGAGCCCGCCAGCCGCACGCCCCACTTCCGCGAGAACGCGGCCGCGCCCCGGGCGTGGTCGCCGTGCTCGTGCGACACGAGCAAGGCCGCCAGCGCGGCCGGATCCACGCCGGCGGAGAGCAGCCGTTCGGCCAGCTCGCGCGCGCCGAGGCCGGCGTCGATCAGCAGCGAGCCGCCGTCGGTCTCGACGAGGGTGGCGTTGCCGGAGCTGCCCGACCCGAGGACGCGGAAGCGAAGCACGGTGCCGCGATCATAACCGCGGGCCGGGCGCGCGGGGCCCGGCGTGATGGATCAGGCGCCGCCGACCTGCTGCGACTGCTCGATGGTGTGCCCGTTGTCGTCGAGGAACCGCACCGCGATCGTGAAGACCAGCGACGGCACCACGCCGTTGCGCACGCGGTAGCCCGAGACCACCGGGCGGAAGGCGATCCGGCCGCCGGCCTCGATGCGGTCGGTGCCGGCCTGCGAGCGCACCCAGGCCGAGTCGAGCGCCAGCCGGCCTTCCTCGACGCCGGTGGCCGTGTTGCGCACGATCAGGTCGATGTTCTCGAGCCGCCCGCCGACGCCGCCCGTCTCCGCGACCGTGATCGTCGGATCCAGCGAGGCCAGGCAGAACTCGGGCGGGGGCGTGCTGGCCAGGCAGGCCACGCGGATGACGACCGGGTTCGGGTCCACGGTGATGGTGATCGCGGCCGACTTCTTGGTGGGCTCGAGGACGTCGCAGGCGGCGAGGCCGGCCAGCGCGAGGGCGGCGAAGAGGGCGGTGGTTCGGAGGGACATGCCGCAGTATCGTGGCACGCCGGCGGGTCAAGCCGTGACCGATGGCACACCGGGCGTCGTCGCGGAGGGGGGGTCGGGCTAGATCTGGAGCTGCGCCGCGCGCGGGCGGTAGCCGCCCAGGTTGCCGAGCACGCTCAGGGTCAGGCCGCCGGAGAAGACCTCGTTGGCGATCCGCTGCACCTGCTCGCCCTCGACCGCCTCGATGCCCCGGGTGATCTCGTCGAGCCCGAACTGCCGCCCGAAGTAGATCTCCTGGCGCGCGAGGTGGCTCATGCGGCTGCCCGTGCTCTCGAGCGACAGCATCAGCGACCCCTTCAAGTGGTCCTTGGCGCGGCGCAGCTCGTCTTCGGTCAGCCGCTCGCCCATCAGCCGCCGCAGCTCGTCCAGGGTCAGCTTCAGCACCTCGTCCACCGAGTCGAGGCTGGTGCCGGCGTAGACGCTCATGATCCCGGCGTCCGAGTAGGCCGTCACCCCGGAGGAGATCGAGTAGACCAGCCCCCGCTTCTCGCGCACGTTCTGGAAGAGCCGCGACGACATGCTGCCGCCGAGGATCGTGTTGAGCACGTACACGCCGTAGCGGTTCTGGTGGGTCTGGGGGTACGACGGGGTGCCCAGGCAGAGGTGGACCTGCTCGAGCTCCTTCTTCGAGCGCGTGACCACGCGCGCGGCCGGGCTGGGCGGGCCTCCGTCCACGGCGTCGCCGCCCGCGGCCAGCTCGCCGAAGTGCCGGCGCACCATCTCCGCCGTGGTCTTGTGGTCGAGGTGCCCGGCGGCGGAGACGACCAGGTTGCCCGGGCGGTACGACCCGCGGAAGAACTCGGCGAGGTGCTCGCGGTCGAACGACGACACGCTCTTCTTCGTGCCCAGGATCGGCCGGCCCAGCGGATGGTCCGGCCACATGGCCTCGGTGAACAGCTCCATGACGAGGTCGTCGGGCGTGTCCTCGACCATGTTGATCTCCTCGAAGATGACCTTCTTCTCCTTGGTCATCTCCGTGGGATCGAACAGCGGGTGCAGCAGGATGTCGCCCAGGATCTCCACCGCGAGCGGCAGGTGCTCGTCGAGCACCTTGAGGTGGAAGGCGGCGTACTCCTTGGCGGTGAAGGCGTCCATGTGGCCGCCGATCTGGTCCACCTCGGAGGCGATCCGCTCCGCCGAGCGGTTCGACGTGCCCTTGAACACCATGTGCTCGATGAAGTGGCTGATGCCGGACTTCTCGGGCCGCTCGTGCCGGCTGCCGCGCCGGAGCCACACCCCGATCGTCACGCTGCGGACGTGGGGCATCTCCTCGGTGATCAGGGTCAGGCCGTTGGGAAGGATCTCCTTGACGATCATCGCGCTCGCTCGGGCAACAGAGCACGGTAGCACGCGCGTCCGGGCGCGACAAAGCGCCGGCGCGGAGCCTCCGGAGTAGACTCGCCTCTCCTGTGCGCCTCGATCGGGCCGACCTCGCCGCCGCGGCCGCCCTGGTCGCGCTGGCCGCCGGCTACGCGGCGCTCTTCCTCGACTTCTCGCGCCATCCCGAGGAAGACGCCGCGATGCTGCTCCGCTACTCGCGGCACCTCGCGCAGGGCCACGGGGTCGTGTGGAACGTGGGCGAGCCGCCCGTGGACGGCGCCACGGACCTCCTGTTCATGGCGGTCGTGGCCGCCGTGCACCGCGCCGGCCTGGGCCTCGAGGCGGCCGCGCGCGGCGTGGGCCTCCTGGCGCACGCGGCCACGGTGCTCGTGGTCTACTTCGCCGCGCGGCGCCTCTTCGCAGCGCCGCCCGCGCTCGCGGTCGTGCCCGCCGCCTATCTCGCCGCCGGCACCGGGTTGCGCTATACGGCCGCCCTCTACGGCACCCCGCTGTTCGCGCTGGCCGGCGCCGCCGGCTTCTGGGCCGCCTGCCGGGCCGTGCAGGCCGACGCGGCGCAGGCGTCGCGCCGCGCGCGGGTGCTGGGACTGGCCGGCGTGGTGATGGGCATCGCCCGCCCGGAGGGCGCGCTGCTCGCCGTCTTCTTCCTGGCCGGCGTGCTGCTGGCACGCGAGCGCGACCACGGCCGCGTGGCCGCGGGCTTCGCCGCCGGGTTCCTCGTGCCCGGTCTGGCCTACTTCGCCTGGCGCTGGGCCTACTTCTCGTACCCCCTGCCGAACCCGTTCTACCGCAAGGGCGGCGGCGTGCTGCACTGGGACGTCCTGGAGCGGTCCTTCCGCAACGTGCTGCGGCTGGGCGGGCCCTTCCTGGCGCTGCTCGCGGCCGGCGTCCTCTGGCGGCGGACGCGGCGGCTCGCGCTGGCCGGCCTGGTCCCGGCGGCCGCGTTCACGGCCATGTGGGTGCTCGTCTCCGACGAGACCAACTACTTCATGCGGTTCCGCTACCCGATCCTGCCCGTGATCCTGATCGCGTGCGTCCCGGTCGCCCTGGCGGCGGTGCGAGCGCCGGGCGCCGCGCCGCTCCGCCGCGGAGGCGCGCTCGCGGCCACCGCCGCGGCGGTGGCGGCGGCCGCGGCGCTGGTCTTCTGGCAGCACGCCCGCTTCGGGCACATCGAGCCGCAACGGATGGGCCTCTACGACGTGGCGGTGATGCTGCGCCCCCACGCCGGGCGCGGCTACACGATCGCCACCAGCGAGGCCGGCCTGCTCCCGCTCTACTCCGAGTGGCGCGCGGTGGACGCCTGGGGGCTCAACGACGCCTGGATCGCCCACCACGGCGGGATCACCGAGGAGTACCTCGACCGCTACCAGCCCGCGGTGATCGCGTTCCACGCGTACCACTCGCCGGCGGCGCCGCCGTCCGGTCCCGACGCCGCGCGCCGTGGCCTGGGCCCGGCCTGGTTCGAGATGGTCACGACCCTGCAACGGTACGCGGAGCGGCGCGGCTACACGCTGGCGGCGGCCTGGGGCCCCTCCCCGGACGACACGCACCACTATTACGTGCGGCCGGGCCTGCCCGAGTCCCAGGCCCTCACGCACCGGATCCGCACCCTGCGCTACCTCTGGAACGGCCACCCCGCCACGAACTTCGCCGCGGCCGGGGAGGAAGGCTCGCGCTGAGAAGCGGGCGCGCGGTGCCGCTGCTGGCGGTCGCGGCCACGCTGGTGACGCTGGCGCTGGCCGTCTCCGACGCGTGGCCGGCCCTGCGCGGGCCGGCGCCCTACCCTCCGGAGTGGCAGTGGCCGCGCCGGAGCACCGCGGTCGGCCCTCTCGGGCCCGCGCTCGCGGCCGGGCTGGCGGTGCTCGGCCTGATCGCGATCTCCAGCCTCGCCAAAGCGCGCCGTCTGGCCGTTCCGGCCGCGATCGCGCTCGGGTTCGCGTTCCAGCTCGCGATCCTGGGCCTCGAGCCGGAAGGGCCGATGCCGGCGGTGATGAGCCAGACCGTCTACCGCACCGCGACCTCGTACCTGACCGTGGCCGCGTCGGAGCAGGCCCGCGATCCGCTGGGCTTCCTGCGGCGGCACCACGAGCTGCTGCCCGAGCTGCGCAAGACCGGCAAGCACGCGTCCACGCATCCGCCGGGGCCGGTGCTCTTCTTCCGCGGGCTGATCGCCGCGTGCGAGCGCTGGCCTTCGCTCACGCGCGCGGTGCTGCTCTCCGGCGGGTTCGAGGAATCCAACCCCCGCCGCCCGCGCCCGCAGCACCCGGCGCCGGTGCGCGCGGCCGCGCTGCTGGGCGGGCTCCTGATCGCCTTCGCCGGCGCGGCCACCGCGTGGCCGATCGAGAGGCTGGCCCGCGCGGCCGGGTCGGATCCGCCGTCCGCCGCCCGGGTGGCCGCCCTCTGGGCGGTCGTGCCCGCGGCCGCGCTGATGACGCCGATGCTGGACCAGGCCCTGTGCCTGCCCGTGGCCGGTGCCGCCGCGTGCCTGGCGACCGCGGCCGCGAGGCCCGGGCCCGCGGCGAGGCGCTGGGCGGCGGCCGCCGGCGTCCTCGGTGGGCTGGCCGCGCACCTGTCGTACGGCGCGCCGGTGTTCCTCGCGCTGGGCGGCCTGGCGGCGCTCGCGCCCACCCTGACGTCGAGGGAGGCGGCGCGCCGCGCGCTGGCGCTCGCCCTGATCGCGGCCGCGGTGGCGGCCGCTCTCTGGTGCCTGCCCGCGGCGCTCGGCCATCACCCGCTCACGTCGCTGCGCACGGCGCTCGCGATCCACCGCGACGAGTACACCCAGCCGCGCCGCTATCCGCTTTGGCTGGCCTTCAACCTGGTGGACCTGGCGATGTTCCTCGGCGTGCCCGTGGCCGTGGCCTGGGTGCTGCGCATCGCGCGCTCCGCGCGCCGCTTCCCGCGCGGCCCCGTGGACCGGCTGCGCCTGGCGACCGCGGCGGGGCTCGCCGCGCTCGTGCTGTCGGGCGTCACGCGCGGCGAGGTCGGACGTCTGTGGCTGCCGCTGATGCCGCTGCTGCTGGTGGCCGCGCTGGCGCGTCCGGGCGGCCCCGGGCGGGGCGAGTCGCTGGTCTACGGCGCGGCGCTCGCGGCGCTGACGATCACGATGGCGCTCTACTGGCAGGTGCCGTAGGCGCACGCGCGAGCGCGCGCGAGGCCGCGAGCAGCGACGCGAGCACCAGCGCCTCGGCGGCCACGTACCTCAGGTTCGCCGCCCCCCCCAGCACCGCGCGCGCGGCCGGATCGGGCACCCCCGCCAGCAGCAATCCCAGCGCCGCGACGGCGAGGCCGGCGCGCGCCGCGCCGCGCGCCTCCGGCCAGGCGGACGCGGCCAGGAGCGCGGCGGGCAGGAGCCACACCGCGTTCATGGCCCACGTCACCGGCCAGGCGAGCAGCAGCGCGGCCAGCGCCGCCTGCCAGTAGGCGAGCTCGGCCGCCGGCGGCGGTGGGCCGGGCGCGCGGAAGGACCAGGCCGCGAACGCGAGCAGCAGCGCGCCGAGCAGCAGGAGCGCGAGCCGGGTCGGCGCCAGGCGCAGGCCGAGACGGCGCTTCAACGGCCGCACCAGCGAGGCGTTCGTCACGAACCGGAAAGACTCGATCCGGTAGGCGCGGCCGTCGCGGAGCACCGTGCCCGGCGCCGCGCGGCCACGCAGGCGCGCCCGCACGTCCGGGTCGAGCCGCATCGTCTCGCCGTGCGCCTCGCCCTCCACGGAGATCCGCGGCAGCTCGCGCGTGAGATAGGCGGCGAGCCCGCTCGTCCCGTGCAGGGCGACGGTGGCCCCCAGCGCCAGCACCGCCCCCAGCCCGAAGCCGCCGGCCGCGCGGAAGCGCCGCCTCAAGAGCAGGAACGGGACCAGCCCGGCCGCGATCGGCTTGAGCACGGCGGCCGCGGCGATCAGCACTCCGGTGGCGAGGCGGTCGCGCCCGCCGGCGATCACGGGGGCGAGCGCCAGCGCGGCGAGGAGCAGCGTGAACGCGTCCACCTGGCCGCGCTCGAGGTGCAGCACCAGCGGCTGGAACGCGCACGTGAACGCGGCGACCGCGAGCCGCGCCTCCACGGAGAGGCTCCCTCCGAGCGCGCGGGCCAGGACCACCATCGCCGCGCCCACCGCGGCCAGGCTCAGCGCCATCCAGGCGTGTTTGGCCACCGCGTACGACATCCAAGTGAGCGGCGCGAACGCGCTCGCGGCCAGCGGCGGATACAGGAAGCGGCTGGTCTGGAACTCGCTCACGCCGTCCCAGAGCGGCGGCTCGCGCTCGGGGGCGTTCCAGTAGGGCGAGAGGCCGGCGCGGGCCGCCCGCCCCGCGGTGTAGAACGCCGAGAAGTCCGCTTGCACGCTCTCGCGGCCGAAGCGCAGCGCGAGCGCGGCCAGGCGCGCCGCGGACGCGGCCAGGAGCACGACCAGCGCGGCGCGCAGGAGCACGCGCGCGCGGCTCACCGCGTGGACCCCATCGCGCGCACGACGGGCGCCAGGCTCTCCGCGGCCAGCCGATGGCCCACCTCGTTGGGGTGGCGGTCCACCGGGTGCACCCACAGCGACTCGTCCTCGCGCCCGCGCAGCGCCGGCAGCAGGTCGTGGCGGGCGATGCCGGCGCCGTCGAGGAACGCGGCGATCGCGGCGCTCGTCTCCGCGAACGGGTAGCGGCCGCGCAGGCCCACCAGCAGCGGCCAGGTCGCGACCAGGAAGGTCCCGCCGCCCGCGCGCACCCGCCGGTCCATCTCGCGCAGGCGCTCCTGCGTGCGCTGCCAGCCCGCCTGGTTCTCCGGCGCGTACATCTCGCGGTACCAGCGCGCGGTCTCGCGGCCGATGCGCCAGCCGGCCACGCCGTCGCGGACCAGCTCGCGCAGGCGCGAGTCGTAGGGGCCGAGCTCGTGGTCGGGGCGGCCGATCAGCATGCGGCCGCGGTCGAGGATCCAGTCGTTCACGTAGGTCTGCCGCGCCTGGAACTCCGGCGAGCGGTCCCCGTCGTTGAGCACCATCGCGTAGACCAGCAGGTCCGGCTGCCGCGCCAGCGCCTCCTCGAACACCGCGAACAGCTCCGGGAAGTCGGTGGCGCGCCGGCCGCAGTTGAGCACCTCCCACCGGCCGGGCTCCGGCCCGTTCAGCAGCCGCTCGAGCGCACGGACGTACGTGTCCGGCTCCTTCACGCCCTGGCCCTCGGTGAAGGAGTCCCCCACCACCACCACGCGCCGCACCCCGGCGCGGCGCGGGCCGAAGTCCCCGCCGCGGAAGCCCTGCGCGTTGTAGCGGAACTCGACCGCCCAGGGCGCACGCGCGGCCACCGCGTCGTAGCGCCGCGGCGCCAGCGCGAGGTAGCGCGCGCGCGCCTCCGGCGTGCGCAGGTCGATGTCGAAGTAGCCGCGCGGGTTCGTGGGGTACGCGTCGAGCAGCATCCGCTCGTCCGCGCTGACCAGGCGCGCCATGCTCTTGTACCGCTCGGGCGCCCAGCCCGCCGCGCGCAGGCCGGCCTCCGCCGCCACGAGCACGAGGAGCGCGCTGCCCGCGACCAGCGCCGCGCGCGCGAACGGCTCGCGGGCGCGCACTCTAGGACATGGACCAGGCGAAGTCGGCCCGGTAGACGAAGATCGTGTGGCCGATCACCGCCAGCGGGCGCCTCGCCCGGAGCTGGTCGGCCAGCGCGCGCACCTCGGGCTCCAGGTAGAGGCCCTGCAGGTGCGTCGCGCTGACCGCGACGAGGTCGCCCGGACGCACCTCGCGCACCAGCGTGGAGGGGGGCGGCGGCTGGTAGCCGGGCAGGCGGTCGCAGGCGATCCCGTAGTAGCCGGGGTCGGCGGTGCCGAAGTAGAGCAGCTTCAGCCGCGGCACCGCGTTGCGCTCCATGTAGGCGCGCAGGCCGATCAGGTCCTGGCCCCAGTCGAGGTTCGAGTCCACGAGGTGCTTGTAGCCGTTGGCCGGGCCGCCGGCCAGCTCGTTGAAGTACGCGAGGTGGTGCGGGTGCACGCGCAGCGTGCCCGCCGCGTGCCAGGCGAGCAGCAGCAGGACCCCGGCGCGCGCGGCCGCGCGTCCACGGCGCGCGTTCCAGAGGGCGGCCGCGGCGGCGCCCGCGGCGACGAACAGGAACGGGTACACGGGCAGCAGGTGCCGGTGGCCGATGTTGATGGTGCGCGACATCGCCATCGCGAAGTAGAGCGCGAACGGCAGCGCGACGAACGCCGCCCGCCGCGCGCCCGCCTTGCCCGCGAGCCCGAGCGCGGCCAGGCCGAGCAGGAGCAGCGGCACCGGCGTCTTCAAGGCGAAGGTCACGAGGAAGTAGTGGCGCCAGCCGGCCTCGGAGTGCTCGCCGAGCAGGAACGACGGCCGCGTGCGCGCATGGTCGAGGAAGTGGAGGAAGCCGTAGGTCCAGGCGTCCGGCAGGAGCTGCACGCGGCGGACCAGCGCCAGCGCCGTGCGCGTGGCCGCGCCGGGCGGCTGGATCCGCGACCAGTCGAAGGCGGCGTTCACGTCCGGATCGCGGGCCAGCGCCGAGTGGAACCCGTAGGAGGCCCAGACGACCAGCACGGCCACCGCCGCCACCGGCGGCACGCACGCCCCGAGGGCGGCGAGCTTGCGTGCGGCGCCGGCGACCGTGCGCGGAGGCCGGCGGCCGAGGGCGGCGCCGAGCGGCTCGCGGCGCAGCACGACCACCAGCGCGAGCGACGCCAGGATCGGCAGCAGCGCGAGGCCCGAGAACTTGGTCGCCACCGCGCCGCCGAGGGCGAGGCCGCAGGCGAGCAGGCGGCCCGGCGTGATCCGCTCCGCCAGCCGCTCGAACGTGATCACGCCCAGGAACAGGAACAGCGTGATCCCCAGGTCGTTGGCCACGATCGCGCCGTGGGCGAGCATGTCCGGGTCCAGCGCGTAGAGGAAGAGGGCGGACGCGCCGGCGGCCGGTCCGAACAGCCGCCGTGTCCACAGGAACACCGCGATCGCGAGCGTCGCGCCGACGAACACGACCATGGAGAGCCGGCCCCAGAAGAGCAGGCGGTCGGCGTCGTTCCAGCGGAACAGGAAGCGCTTGCCGAACTCCCAGGGCCGGCTCACGCGCCACGCGTGATCGTCGCGGTCCATGCGCACGTCCATGGCCAGCAGCGGCAGCGCGGCCACGCGGCGCAGCAGCGGCGGATGGTCGGGGTTCATCCGGTGGTCCCCGAGCGTCCAGCTCACCCAGCCGGGCGGCAGGTGGATCGGCTCGTCGAAGGTGCAGGCGCTCCAGCGCATCGCGGCCAGGCACAGGCCCACGTACAGGGCGACGCCCGCGGTGGCCACCAGCGCGGCCTTCCGCCCCGCGCTCACGTCCGCTCCCCGGCGCGGGTCACCGAGAGCAGCCAGGCCGCGCTCATCGCGAGCACGGCGGCCGCGCCGCCCACCCACAGGAGCCCCCAGGCCGGCGCGCCGCGCGGGACCGCGGCCGGCCACAACACGCCGGGCGCGAGGAAGGCGTAGAACCCCACCAGGGCCGCCGTCGCGGCCGCGCTCCAGAGCGCGAACACCCTGCCGCCCAGCAGCGCGCCGAGCGGAACCACCCACAGGAGGTACTGCGCGCTCAGCGCGCCGTAGAACACCAGGAAGGCGAGGAGCACGGCGAGGCAGGCGCGCGGCAGGTCGAAGCCGAGCCGGCCGCGCGCCAGCGCGACCAGCAGCGCGCCGTAGGCGGCCAGGAACACCGCCTTGGCCGCCGCCACGTGCACGGTCCAGGACGCGGCCTCGCCGCGGGGCAGCACGCCGGTGGCGAGCCAGCGCGCCCCGCGGCTGAGCGCGATCCAGCCGAAGTCGGCCACGCCGCCGTAGCCGAACAGCTCGCGGCGGAGCGCCCCCGGATCGGCGATCGCGTAGGGCGCGAGCAGGAGCAGCACGGGTCCGAGCACGAGCGACGCGTCGCGCAGGCGCTCGCGCCGCTCGCCCGCCTGCGCCAGGAACACGGGCACCAGCAGGACCGGGAACGACTTCACCGCGACCGCGGCCGAGAGCGCGAGCGCGCCGGCGGTGCGGCGCCCCTCGCCCCGACAGGACACCGCGAGCAGCACGAGCAGCAGCGCGATCGCGTCGAACTGGCCGTGCACGCCGCTCACGAGGAGGCTGACCGGGTGCAGCGCGTACACCCACGCCGGACGCAGGCCGCGCCCGCGCCGCGCGCCCCACCCGGCCAGCCAGGCGACGATGCCGGCGTCGGCGGCCGCCACCGGCAGCTTGACCAGCACGGCGAAGGACAGGCCGGTGTCGCGTGCGAGCCGCCCCGCCGCCGCCTCGACCCACACCCACACCGGCGGATAGGGATAGAGCCGGGGCGCGGTGTAGGGGTTCCAGGACACGTCGAGCACGTGGTCCGCGACCTTGCGATAGCGGAGCACGTCGGCGACCTCGCGGTCCGACAGCGCCAGCGCGAGCAGGCGGAGGCCGAGCGCGACGCCGACCACGAGCCGGCGCGCGCTAGGGGAGGCCATCGTGCCTGGCGGGAGCCCCGGGCAGGACGTCGTCGAGCGCGCGCAGGATCACGTGCGCGGCGATCCGGTGCGCGATCTCGTTGGGGTGCTCGTCGCGGGCGCCGTCCACGACCAGCAGCTCCCAGCGGAGGCCGCGGTAGGCGGGGAGCAGGTCCACCACCTTCGCGCCGGCCTCGGCCGCCGCCTCGCCGACCTTGCGGTGCACCTCCGGGAACGGGTAGCTCTCGTCGAGCGGGTTGCCGAAGAGGGGGAAGATCGCGACCAGGAGCGGCACGCCGCGCGTGCGGCAGAGCGCGCCCATGGAGCGCAGCGCCTGGCGCCCGGCGATCCAGCCGGGCGCGTCGTCGGCGTACATGGACCGGTAGCCGGAGATCCGCCGGCGGTTCTCGCCGGTGGCCCACAGCCGGGTGTGCGCCATGCGGAAGAGCGCCGAGCGGTCGAGGGGCCCCAGCCGCGGTCCCGCCGGCGCGCTCTCCCAGTCCGCCGCCCGCCGCGTCTCCGCGGCCACCGCGTCCTCGCTGTCGTTGAGCACGTACCCGAGCAGCACGAGGTCGGGCGCGTACGCCATGCCCTCCTGCTCGAGCTGCGCGGCGTGGTCCACCGTGTTCATGCCGGGCAGGGCCAGGCTCACCACTTCCCACGGCGTGCCGCGCCGGCGCGTGAGCCCGCGCTCCAGCCGCTGCGGGTAGGCGTCGTCGAACTCGACGCCCGCCCCCCAGGCGAAGGAGTCCCCGATCGAGAGCACGCGGCCCACCCCGGGCCGCCTCTCCACGGAGCGCTCGCGGTCGCGATAACCGGCCGCGTTGCGCGGGCGCATCGCCCGCCGGTTCGTGTTCACCGGCGCGTAGCCGGTGGGCCGCTCGCGCGGCGCGCCGAGGACGCGGACCGCGGCCTCCGCGATCACGAGGAACACGCCCACGCTGGACAGCAGCAGCAGCAGCTCGGCGCGGCGGCGGCGCGGCACGTGGCCCATGATATGCGTGTTATCCTCGCCGGCGTCCCGTCGCCGGCATCACGGAGCAGCGCGCAAGTGTCCTTGGCCAACCCGGCGGCGCA
>DATBIZ010000006.1:0-3489 GCA_036556645.1 Vicinamibacteria bacterium
AGTGCGTGTCGCCATCGGCCACCTCCGGTGCGGTGATTGTGGCCTACAACGCGCCCGCGCGGACTCGCTCGACCAGATCCAGCAGGCTGGACACGCGCGGGCAGTCGGCGTCGGGGTACAGGCCGGCCGCGTCGAAGAGCACTGCGCCCCGCAGCGCCGCGGCCCGCGCGCCCACCACGTCGACGCTGTAGAGGTCGCCCACGTGGACCGTGGCCTGGGGGTCGGCCCCCGACCGGTCCAGCGCGATCTGGAAGAAGCGCGGGTCGGGCTTCTCGACGCCCTCCTCGAACGAGTCGAACAGCACGTCCACGAGCGGGGCCAGACCCAGCCGCTCCATCTTCATCTTCAAGGTGCCGTTGGAGTTGGAGACGACCACGAGCTGCAGGCCGGCCGCCCGCAGCGCGCGCAGCGACGGGGCCACCTCGGAGGGCACCGTCTCCCATAGATTGTGGGCCAGGTGGTACTCGCGCAGCTCGACGAGCGCGGCGTCGGTCTTCGCGGAGCGGGGGATGCCGGCGTGGCGCAGCACGAGGTTGAAGTAGACCCAACCCCGGGTGTCGTCGTCGTGCGCCTGGTCGCGGGCGGGCCCGTCCAGCTCCCGCTTCGCCTGCGGTTCGGCCGCCGCCAGCACGGCCGCGCCGGCCAGGACGCCGTGGCGGGCCAGCCCCTCGCTGACGCGCGTCCAGTTCGGGTGCACGAGCACGCCGCCGGCGTCGAGGAACAGGGTGCGGAGGGTCACGCACGCAGCGTACGAAGGGCCCACGGGGTTGGTCAAACAACCCACACGGCGGCGCGGGCGAGACGTATATTTCCTTCGATGGATTGTCGCGGCCGAAGACGCCGCGAGGAGGAACGATGACCACCGAGCGTGACAAGGGCCTGACGGGCGCGGTCACGGAGACCGCGAAGGCCGCCACCCAGACGGCCGGCGCCGTGGGCAGCACCGTGGGGTCGACGGTCGCCAACGCGGCCGGGACCGTGGTGAACACCGCGACCAACGCGGCCAGCAGCGCCGCGAACCTGGTGGGCAGCGCCGCGCGCACCGCGGTCAGCGCCGCCAGCCGCGCGGCACGGGCGGTCGGCCTGGGCGGAGACGGGCAGCGCACGTCCGCCGCGCGCAAGACGAGCAGCTCCGGATCGCGCTCCACCGCGTCGCGCCGCACTTCGTCGAGCCGCGGCCGCTCGGCCTCGGCCTCGCGCCGCCGGTCGGCCGCGCGCCGCGGAGCCGGCTCGCGCACGGCCGCCTCGGCGCGCCGCGCGGCCGGCGCCGCCGCGGGCCGCGCCGCCTCCACGGCGCGCCGGGCCAAGCGTTCGGCCGCCGCCACGCGCGGCCGCGCCGCCAAGGGCGGGGGTCGCGGCCGCAAGTCGAGCGGGCGGTCGGCCGCGACGCGGGCGAGGTCGGGCGGATCGCGGGCGAGGTCGGGCGGCTCGCGTTCGGGGCGCAAGAAGTAGCGGCTCGGGGTGCCGCGCCGCCCTTGACAGCGGCGCGGCTGGCCCCCCATAGTCGAACGTTGATCCCCGACACCCGCGCTGTGGCGATGCTCGACCGGCTGCCCGTGATCGCGTGGACCGCCGGCCCGGACGGCGCGTGGGACTACGTCAACGCCCGCTGGGCCTCGCGCACCGGCGCCAGCGCCGAGCAGGCCCGCGGCCGTGGCTGGGTGGCGCTGGTCCACCCCGAGGACGCCGACCGCTGCGCGCAGGCGTGGACCGAGGCGGTCCGCTCCGGCCAACCCTTCGAGGCCGAGGCGCGGCTCGCCGTGGCCGGGGGCGGCCACCGCTGGCACCTCGGCCGTGCCCAGAAGGAGGCCGGTGGCGACGGCCGCTGGGTGGGCACCTGGACCGACATCGAGGACCTCAAGCGCGTGCAGGGCCTCGACGAGCAGGCCCTCAAGGAAGACCAGGCCGCGCGTGCGGAAGCGGAGGCCGCCAACCGCGCCAAGGACGAGTTCCTGGCCATGATCTCCCACGAGCTGCGCACGCCGCTGGGGGCGATCCTGATCTGGTCGCAGCTCCTGCGGAACGAGAAGATGGACGAGGCGGGCACCGCGCGCGCGCTCGGCATGATCGAGCGCAGCACGAAGACGCTCGCCAAGCTGATCGACGACCTGCTCGACGTCTCGCGGATCATCGCGGGCAAGCTCCGCCTCGACTCCCGGCCCGTCCAGCTCGGACCGGTGATCGACGCCGCGGTGGAGGCCGCGCAGCCCGACGCCGAGGCCAAGGGGCTGCGCATCGACCGCACGCTGCCGACCGAGACCGTCATGGTGTCGGGGGATCCCGTGCGGCTGCAGCAGGTGGTGGGCAACCTGCTCTCGAACGCGATCAAGTTCACGCCCGAGGGCGGCCGTCTCGCCCTCGTGGTCGAAGCGACCGCCACGCACGCCCGGATCACGGTCACCGATACCGGAGCGGGGATACCCCCGGAGTTCCTCCCCTTCATCTTCGAGCGGTTCCGCCAGGCGGAAACGGCCAGCACGCGCCGGAACAAGGGCCTGGGCCTCGGCCTCGCGATCTCGCGCCACCTGGTCGAGCTGCACGGCGGCACCATCGAGGCCGCCAGCGCGGGCGAAGGGCGGGGCAGCACGTTCACGGTGACGGTGCCGCTGGTGCACGCCAGCAGCGCCGACGCGGTGGGCCACCCGGCCGTGCGCGGCGAGTGGCCGGCGCACGGCGGGTCGCTCGACGGCGTGCGCGTGCTGGTCGTGGACGACGAGAGCGACGCGCGCGACGCGCTCGCGCTGGTGCTCGAGCGCTGCGGGGCCAAGGTGACGGTGGCGGCGTCGGCGGCCGAGGGCCTGGCCGCCTGGCGCCGCGAGCCGCACGACGTGCTGCTGAGCGACATCGCGATGCCGGGCGAAGACGGCTATTCGCTGATGCGGAAAGTCGCCGCCTCGCGCACCGACGGCAAGCCGGTGCCGGCGGCGGCCGTGACCGCCTACGCCACCACCGAAGATCGGCAGCGCGCGCTCGAGGCCGGGTACCGGGACCACCTCAGCAAGCCGGTGGACCCCGGCGTGCTGGTGGCCACCGTGGCCAAGCTGGCCGGCCGCAGCGTCGCCCTCCGCGCCACGATCTACCCCTCACTGCGCGCCTGAGGACCGCAGCCGGGAGCGCACCGCGGCGGCGTACCAGACCGCCTCCGGCCGCACGCGCAGCGCGTCCGTGCGCACGGTCAGCTCGACCTGCGTGTCCTCCACCGTGACGGACTGGCGCGCGCCGGCCGGCAGCTCCACCGGCCGGAAGACCGCGCGCGGCAGCGCCAGGTCGAAGCCCTCCGACAGCCGCGCGCGCAGGCGGGGCAGCACCAGGTCGGGATCGAGCGCGAGGCCGCACTTCAGGATCTGGTCCTGCTCCTCGAGGGCCCGCCGGACGCCGGCCCACGACTCCTCCGTCAGGTCCACGCGCACGCGGAAGCGGCGGCGCGGGAACCGGGGCTCGATCAGCACGGCCTGCGGCGCGGCCGAGAGCTCGAAGCGGCCGTCCAAC
>DATBIZ010000007.1:0-1751 GCA_036556645.1 Vicinamibacteria bacterium
GGGCGGCGTCCCCGCCCCGCTCCACCTGGCGCAGGATCGCGGCCACCGCGCGCTCCAGACGCACGTCCGCGCGGGCGGCGCGGGGCAGCGAGCGCAGCCAGGCGCGCCAGGCCGCGCCGCCGTAGCGCAGCGATCTCATGCCGCGGCTCCCCGCAGCGCGTCGAGCAGCCGCGACAGGTCCGCGCGGCGCCCGTGGAAGCTCGCGCGGTTGACCACGAAGCGCGCGGACGAGGCGGCCACGTCCTCCACGACCTCGAGCCCGTTCTCCTCCAGCGTGCGCCCGGTCTCCACCACGTCCACGATGCAGTCGGCCAGCCCCAGCCCCGGGGCCAGCTCGACCGAGCCGGCGAGGGTGACGATCTCGACCGAGAGGCCGTGCTTCTGGAAGTGCGCGGCGGCGACCTTCGGGTACTTGGTGGCGACGCGCAGGCTCGAGGCGCTGCGCGGGTCCGCGCCGCCGCGCCGCCGCGCCACCACCAGGCGGCAGCGGCCGAAGCCGAGGTCGAGCGGCTCGTAGACGTCGCTGCCGGTCTCGAGCAGCACGTCCCGCCCCGCCACGCCGCAGTCCGCCACGCCGTATTCGACGTAGGTCGGCACGTCCATGTCCTTGACGAACAGGAAGCGCAGGCCGTCGAGCGCGACCACCAGGCGGCGTCCCTCCGCCTCGGGGAACGGCAGGCGGGCGCGGCGGAAGAGCGCCTCGGAGCCCGCGAGCAGCTTCCCCTTGGACAGCGCGACGGTCAGGCTCACCGGCCGCCTCCGTCGCCGAAGCGCACGCGCACCCCCGCGGCCCGCCGGAGGCGCGCCTCCGCCAGCGCCGCGCCCACGTCCCGGCCGCCCACGTCCTCGGCCGGCGGACGCTCCGCGCCGCGCCCGGCCCGCTGGCGCTCCAGCAGCAGCGCGACGCGGTCGAGGCCGAGCATGAAGCCCACCGCCGGCATGGGCCGGCCGAACCGCGCGAGCAGCGTGTCGTATCGCCCGCCGCCGCCCACCTCGAACCCGAGCCCCGGCGCATAGGCGCGGAAGACCAGCCCGGTGTAGTAGTCGAGCCCGCGCGCCTCGCCGAGGTCCACGGTCACCGGCGCGCCGAGGCCGGCGGCGGCGAGCGCCTGCACCACCGAGCGCAGCTCGTCCAGCGCCGCGAGCGCCCGCGGCGCGCCGGCCAGGGCCTGCTGCGCCTCCGCGAGCACGGCGGCGTCCCCCGACAGCGTGGTCAGGCGCACGACCGCGTCCCGCACCTCGGCGGGCGCTCCCAGCGCGGCCAGCGCCTCGCGCGCGCCGTCGGCGTCCTTGGCGTCCACGCGCTCGCGCAGCGCCTCGAGCGAGACGGGGTCGGCGGCGAGGCCTTCGAGGAGGCCGTTGAAGACGCCGACGTGGCCGAGCGAGAGGACCCAGCCGCGCACGCCGAGCGCCTCGAGGCACTCCGCGGCCACGGCCAGGATCTCGACGTCGGCGGCGGGGGCGGCGCCGCCGAGGTGCTCGAGGCCCATCTGGAACAGCTCGCTCTGCCTTCCCGCCTTGGGCGGCTCGTAGCGGAGGACCTCGCCCGAGTAGTAGAGCCGGATGGGGGGAGGCCGGTGCGCGAGCCGGCCCGCCGCGACCTTGGCCAGCAGGCTGGTGAAGTCGGGGCGGAGCGCGAGGAGGCTGCCGTCCCGTCCGACGAACGAATACGTCTTGGGCGCCAGGGCCTGCCCGGCGAAGACGTCCGCGTAGTCGAACAGGGGTGGGATGATCTCCTCGTAGTCCCAGCC
>DATBIZ010000008.1:0-7276 GCA_036556645.1 Vicinamibacteria bacterium
TCGGAGCCCGTCGCCGACCTGCTTCTCCTGCTCCTCGACCTCTTCGGTCCACTCGTCGTACGCCTGCTCGAGCGCGTCTCCGCTCTCGGTGCACTGCGCCTCGAGGTCGTCGGAGGCGGACGTCGCCTCGCTCGCCCGGGCGGCGCCTTCGGTCTCCAGCTCCTGCGCGTCCTGCTCCGCCTCGTCTTCGGACTGCTCCAGCGCGTCGGTGGTCGGCGTCCGCTCCGCCTCGATCCCGGTTCGCGCCTCTTCGAGCGCGGTGTCCAGCGCCGCGAAGTCCGCCTCGGCCTCGATGCGCAGGCGCTCGGTCTCGCCGCCGAGCGTGGTCGCGGTCTCCGCCAGCGGCTCGAACGCGCCGTCGCTGAGCTCACTGAACCCCTTGTCCAGCTCCGCCTCGTCTTCGGCTACCGTGCGCTCGAGCTCCGCCTGCTCCGCTTCGGTGCGCTGCTCGATCTGCCCGAGCTTCTGCTCCTGCTCCTCCGCGGCCGCGCTGACCTCGTCGAGCGCGTCCACCGCGGCCTGCTGGGCCTTCTCGAGCTCCTGGGCGAACTCCTCCAGCACGTCGTTGAGGCCGGCCAGGTCCTCGTCCACGTCCTGCCGCGCCTCGTCCGCCCTCTCGCCGTGCGCTTCGAGCGTCTGCAGGCCCTGCTGGAGGTGGTCGTTCGCCACCGTCAACGCGCCGTTGAACTCCTGCAGCTTCTCGATGCTGTCGTCGAACGCGACCATCGCTCACCGCCTCCTGGTGTCCAGCGCCGCCGCGCCACGCATGTCGCCGCTAGTCCTGCAGCACGCGCGCCTGCTCGAGCACGCCCATGGCGCGCTGGAGCCGCTGCATCGCCTGGTCCACCTTCGGCGCCACCGCCTGCGCCGCGTCGTCGAGCGCCGAGGCGTCCTGCTCGGCGGCCCGGGTCAGCTCTTCGATCGCCTCCTGCAGCGGCGCCACGGCCGAGTCGGCGAGCTCGCGGAACTCCTCCACGAACCGCCGCCGGAGGTCCACCACCGCCGCGTTGTGGGCGTTGAGCATCCGGTTGGCCATCTCGACCAGCGCGCGCGCCGCCTCTCCCAGCGACGCATCCACGCCCTCGACGAACGCCTGCGTCTGGTCGCGCGCCGCGTTTTCGACCTGCTCGAGCGCGGCGAGCACGCGTCCCTTGGCCTCCTCGAACTCCTGTCGCGCCTCCGCCACCGCGTCCTGGAACGCGACCACGAGGTCGCTGGCCGCCTGCAGCCTCGCCTCCAGGAGGTCGTCGAGCGTGTCGATCTCGGTCGAAAGCTCCTCGATCTGCTTGCCGCTCGTCTCGAGGTCGTCCTCGAGCGTCGCGGCCAGGCGCGTCTTGAGCGCCTCCAGCTCGTCCGTACGCGTCTTGACCGCCGAGAGCGCCGCCTCGACGTCGGCCTGCACGGCCGCCGCGCGCGTCGCCACCTGGGCCAGCTTCCCCGCCGCCACGCCGCCCGCGGCCTCGAGGGCCGACTCGGCCGTGGAGAGCTTCTCGGTCAGGGTCTGCAGATGCCGATGGGCCTCATCCCCTTCGACGGACAGGCGGTCGGTAAGTGCTTGCACCCGTTCGGCCAGGGCGTCCACCGCCCCGGAGGCGGCGTCTGCTTCCTGGGCCAGCTGGGTGGCCAGGGTCGCGGCCTGTTCGAGCAGGTCGTTCAGCAGGACCATGGAGCGGCCTCCCGCGGCGAGACGGTCGTCTGTCGCGTCTAGTGGGGTTAGAGCGCCCCGAGGGCCGCCTTGCTCACCGTCAAGACTGCGGCTCGTCGGCCGTCGGCCCGTAGATCGAGGGCACCGCCACGTCGTTGAGCCGCAGGTAGACCGTGAGCTGGCCGCGATGGTGCGCGAGGTGGTTCAGCGCCGAGTCGCGGATCACGACGTAGCGCGGCTGTTCCAGCACGACCTTCCCGCCGACCAGCAGCCGCCAGGGCGTCATCAGGTGCTCGTCGGTCGTCTGGCGCAGCGCTTCGCGGGCGCCGGCCACGCCCTTGTCGAACGCCTCCACCAGCTCGCGGCTCGTGTGCAGGGTGGGGGGGATCGGACGGGGCTTGCCGACCGGGTTCAGGTCCAGCTCGTCCTGGCGGATCGTCATGGTCACCCAGCCGGGCAGGTTCGCCACCAGGGTGGACAGGTAGCCGAGCGGCATCGACTTCGGGTGCGGCTTCCAGTCCGGCTTGCCCTCCGGCACGCGCTCCAGCACCCGGCGCGTGGCGGGCGCCTCCGCCTCCAGCTCGGAGAGGAACATCTCGGTCATCTTCATAACGACGCCTCCTGCGAGGGCGGGCCGGGGCGCGGATCGGCCGCGGCCGCCTCGGCGCCCGCCGGCAACGAGAAGAAGAAGGACGCGCCTTGGTCCGGCGCGCCCACCGCCCAGGTCCTCCCGCCGTGCCGGCGCACGATCTGCCGCACGTTGGCCAGGCCGATCCCGGTGCCCTCGAACACGTCCGAGGAGTGCAGCCGCTGGAACACCCCGAACAGCTTGCCCGCGTACTGCATGTCGAACCCCACGCCGTTGTCGCGCACGCAGACCACGACCTCGCGATCACCGCGCTCGGCGCTGACGGAGACGCGGGCGGGCTCGCGGCCACGGGTGTACTTGAGCGCGTTCGAGAGCAGGTTGACCAGGACGAGGCGCAGCAGGCCGGGATCGGCGTGGACGTCGCCCAGGGAGCCGGTCTCCCAGATCACGGCACGGCCCTCCGTCTCCGCCGCCAGCTCCTTCTGCGCGTCGCGCAGCAGCGCCGCGAGCGACACCGGCCGCTTCTGGACCACCGCGCGCCCGGTGCGCGAGAGCGAGAGCAGGTCGTCGATCAGCCGGCCCATGCGCGCGGCGGCATCCACGATCTTCGCCACGTAGTCGCGTCCCTTCTCGTCGAGCGCCGGGCCGGCGTGCCGGTCGAGCAGCTGCGCGAAGCCGGTGACGTGGCGCAGGGGAGCGCGCAGGTCGTGCGAGACCGAGTAGGAGAACGCCTCCAGCTCGTGGTTGAGGGCCTCCAGCTCGCGCGTGCGCTCGGCCACCTGCGCCTCGAGGCGCTCGTTCCAGGCGCGGAGCGAGGCCTCCGCGTCCTTGCGCTGCTGGATGTCCACCGAGTGGATGCACAGGCCCTCCGGCACCGGCTCGATGCGCAGCTCGAACCAGCCGGTGGACCCGTCCGGGTAGGTGAAGAGGTTCTCGACCGACGCCGGCGTCCGCTCGCGCATGCAGCGGGTCATCGTCTCCCACAGCGGCGTGCGGTCGATCCCGGGATACGCCTCCGGCATCCGCCGGCCCTCCAGCTCGCCCGGCTCGCGGCGGCCCTGCCGCGCCGCGGCCGGGTTCACGTACAGGTACGTCCAGTCGGGGGCGACGATCTGGAAGCCTTCGAGCAGGTTGTCCAGGGTCCGGCGATAACGGTCGGCGTCGCCCGCGCGAGCGCTCACCGCCGCTGGCCGGCGAGCCGGCCGACGGCAATGCGCAGCTCGTCGAGCTGGACCGGCTTGGGGAGGTGGAGGTCGAAGCCGGCGGCCAGGGCGCGGATGCGGTCCTCCACGCCGGCATAGGCGGTGATCGCGATGGCCGGCGTGAGGCCCCCCTGGTCCGGCGGCAGCCGGCGGACCATCTGAAGCAGCGAGTAGCCGTCCTTGCCCGGCATCTCGATGTCCGCGAGCAGCACGTGCGGGCGGTAGGCCGGCAGCTGCGCCATCACCTCGTCCGCGCTGCCCACCTTGCGCACCTCGGCTCCGCTCTGCTCGAGCGACACGCCGAGCAGGTCGCGCGCGTCCTCCTCGTCGTCCACCACCATCAGCCGCGTGCCCTGCAGGGAGGCCTCCATGCCGGCCGCCACCGGCGAGACCGCCGGGTGCCGCAGGCCCGCGGGAGCGGCGTCCGCGGCGAGCACGGGCCGGCGCGGGAGCTGCACCGTGAACACCGCCCCCGTCCCGTCGTCCCGGTTGGCCGCGCGGACCCGTCCGCCGTGCAGCTCGACCAGGTGCCGAACGATGGCCAGGCCGAGGCCCAGGCCGCCGTGGGCGCGCGTGCTCGAGGAGTCGGCCTGGCGGAACCGCTCGAACAGGTGCGGCAGGAAGCCCTGCTCGATGCCCGGCCCGTTGTCCTCGACCGTGATCCGGATGTGCGAGTTCACGGCCTCCAGCCGCACCTGCACCCGGCCGCCCTTGGGGGCGAACTTCACCGCGTTCGAGAGCAGGTTCCACAGGATCTGCTGCAGCCGTTCCTCGTCCCCCGAGATCGGACCCGCCGACGGGTCGAGGATCGTGTGGATGGTGACGTCCTTCGCGTCGGCGGTGGGCCGGATCGTGTCCACCGCCTGCTCGATCGCGGTGAGGGGGTGGACCGCCCGCACGTTCAGGCGCACCTTGCCGGTGATGATGCGGGAGACGTCGAGGATGTCCGCGATCAGCCGCGACTGCAGCGCGGCGTTGCGGTCTATGGTCTCGATCCCCCGCCGGGCCACGTCCGGCGCCAGGCTCCCTCCCTTGAGCATGCTGGCCCAGCCGACGATCGCGTTGAGCGGCGTGCGCAGCTCGTGCGAGAGCGTGGCCAGGAACTCGTCCTTGAGCCGGCTGATCTCGGTGACCTGGCTCAGAGCGGCCTGCGTCTGGGTGTACAGGCGCGCGTTCTCGACCGCGAGCCCCACCCGCCGCCCGAGCAGCTCGGCCATGGCGAGGTCCTGCTCGTCGTAGCGGCGCCCCGACTCCCCGGTGGCGAGCAGGGTCAGCGCCCCGATGATGCGGTCGCGTGCCACCATGGGCACGCAGATGTAGGACCGCACCTCAAGCCGCCGGAGGATGCGCAGCTGCTCGGCGTCCTCGGCGCCCGCCTGCAGCATCTGGTCGGTCACGTCCGACACCAGCTCCGACCGGCCGGTGCGCAGCACCGATCCCACGCCGTGGGGCGCGTCGAGCCGCACGGGATAGCGCGCCTCCAGATCGCGGGCCCAGGCCACCTTCGCCGGGTCCACATGGGCCACGGCGAGCCGCTTCACCTGGCCGCGCTCGTCGAACAGGTCCACCGTGCACCAGTCCGCGATGCGCGGCACGGAGAGCCGCGCCACCGCGGCCAGGGTGTCGTCGTGGACCAGGGAGGAGCTGAGCATCTCGCCGGCCTCGCTCAGGAAGCGCAGGCGCTCCAGTACGTTACGGCGCTCGGTGACGTCCTCGAAGATGCTGATGGCCATCGCCACGTTGCCCTGCGGGTCGCGCAGCGGCGCGGCCTTGCTCAGCGACCAGCGGTCCACCGGGCTGCCCTTGAGCCGCGTGCGCATCACCGCTTCCGCGCGCTCCTCGCCCCCGTGCAGCACGCGGCGCGCGGGGAGCCGCTCCGGCGGGAAGGGGTCGCCGTTCTCGTCCAGGATCTCGAAGCGGCTCAGCACGTCGGCGACCGGCGCCGCGATCAGCGCGGCCGCGCTGGGGTACCCGCACAGCCGCGCGCCCGTGTCGTTGGCGAGCACGATCCGGCCCGCGGCGTCTTGCACGATGATGCCTTCGGTGATGCCGCCGAACACCAGCCGCAGCTGCTCGTTCGCCTGGTGGAGCTGGTCGTTCAGCCGCTGCGTCTCGGCGTGCGCGACCCGCTCGGCGGCGAGCTGGATGCGCTGGTCCTCGGCCGCGCGCCGCGCGGTCAGGTCGCGCGTCACCTTGGCGAAGCCGACGAGGCGCTCCTGCCGGTCCCGGACGGGCGTGATGGTGACGTCCGCCCAGAACTGCGTGCCGTCCTTGCGCACGCGCCAGCCCTCTTCCTGGTACTGGCCCTCGCGCACCGCGGTCGTCAGCTCGGCCTGGATCTGCGGGCGCGGCCGCTCCGGCGGGTAGAACACGGAGAAGTGCTGGCCCAGGATCTCGTCCGCTTCGTAGCCCTTCAGGCGGCGGGCGCCGGGGTTCCAGCTGGAGATGTGCCCTTCCGCGTCCAGCATGAAGATCGCGTACTCGCGAACCGACTCGACCAGGAGGCGGAACATCGCCTCGCTCTCGAGGATCGCGGACGTGGTCGCACGCCGGGAGTCGCGCGGAGGACCTTCCCCCATCAAGCCAAAGTCTAGCGCGGGCGGCGGCGGCGGTTGGGCGCGCGCCGTATAATCCGCGCTCTCGACCATCGAGCCCCGGAGGCTGCCATGCGACACGGCCGAACGCCGACGCTCGTCCTGCTGCTCGCGCCCGCCGTCGCCGCCGCGCAAGCGGCGGGCACGGCGGCGCCCCCGGGCATCCGCGCGTCGCGCGACACCTACAGCGCGATCATGGACGTGCTGAAGCCCACGCGCGCGCGCCTGACCGACCAGCAGATCGCCCGCCTGGAGCACCTGCCGATCGAGGCGGTCTGGGGCGGCGTGCAGGCCAAGCAGTACCGGCACTCGTTCGTGAACGGGTTCCAGCTCACGCAGCCGGGGACGAAGATGGTCGGCCGCGCGTTGACCATGCGCTACCTGCCCGTCCGGCCCGACCTGCTCGACGCGGTGCAGCAGCTCGGCAAGGAGGGTGACTGGTTCTACCAGTACAACATCCGCGCCGGCGAGGACACGCGGCCCGGGGACGTGCTGGTGGTCGAGCTGGGCGGCATGGTGGACCGCGCCACCTTCATGGGCGACGTCACCGGCCTCGGCATCAAGTCGCGTGGCGCGGCCGGCGTGGTGATCGACGGCGGGCTGCGCGACCTCTCCGAGTTCCTGCCCTGGAAGGACTTCCCGGTCTACTACACCGGCGCGCACGCCTCGGCCATGGCCGACCAGGTGGGGGTGGAGTGGAACGCGCCCGTCCGCATCAAGAACGTGACCGTGCTGCCGGGGGACGTGGTGGTCGGCGACGAGTCCGGCGTGCTGTTCTTCCCCGCCCACCTCGCCGACGACGTGATCAAGGCCGCGGAAGACACCGTCTACGTGGAGACGTTCAAGCGCGAGATGATCCAGGGGACGAAGTACCGCGCGCGGGACATCTACCCCACCCTGAGCCCCGAGCTGGAGAGGGTGTTCGAGGAATGGAAGAAGACGCACCCGCGGCCGTAGCCGCTTCCGGTTGCCACGCCACGGGGGCACAGAGCACACAGAGGAACGGGAACATGGGCGAAATCAGCCGGCGGGAGCTATTCAAGCGCGGCGGGCTCGCGGGAGCCCTGCTCGCGGTGCCGGGCCTGCTCCGGGCGCAGACCGTGGCCGCGGCGCGGGCCGTGTCCGACGTGGCGGGCGCGGCCGCCCGCGGCGGGCTGCGCCTGGGCCGCGAGATCTACCAGTCCATCGGCGTGCGGCCGGTGGTCAACGCGCGCGGCACGTTCACCATCATCAGCGGCTCGCTGAT
>DATBIZ010000009.1:0-1999 GCA_036556645.1 Vicinamibacteria bacterium
GCGCCGTCAAGGCATCCCTCATCGCGTGGCCTCCCTGGTCGCCGGGGCGGCGTAGTCGAGGGTCACCGTCCGGAAGCCCAGCGACGGCTTCTCGGCGCACGCGAGCGTGACCGTCTGCGTGCCCGGGCTCCAGACGACTTCCTTCGTCTGGATGTTCGTGGTGGTCTGCCGGCGCGAGGCGGGCTCGCCGTGCTCCGCGGTGAGCCGCTGCTCGATGTCGTAGCAGGTCGTCTCCCCCGCCTTCGCCGAGGAGAGCTGGATCCGGTCCAGGGTTCCGGACGCGAACCCGAACAGCACGCGGAACCGGGCGCCGTCGCCGTCGTAGACCGGGATCGCGACGTCCGCCGCGCCGCTCGCGGGCGGCTGGAACGCGGCGGCCGCCGCCTCCTGGGCTTCGCCCGGGAACGCCGCCAGCACCTCGGCCGGCGCCATGCCCCACCGCGCGCCCCTCCAGACCGGCGGGGGTGGCGGGAGCGTCGTGGTCGTTGTGGTCGTGGTCGTGGCCGCCGCGGACGGCGCGGCCTCGGGCGCCTTCTGCGACTCCCGGCCCCGGCAGCCGGCCAGCCCCGCGGTGACGGCCACGATGGCCACGAGAGCCCGGCCCGGCGCGACGGCAATGGTCCTCATGGCCGCAATCGTATCCGAGTCGTCCCAGGAGCGGTCCCGCCCGCAGATCCAACCAAAGGCGCGCGGGCGGCGTCACAAGGGCGGTAGGGTCTCACGTGGCCTTCCTGCCCGACGACGTGCGCGTGGCCGTGCGCCGGCTCCGGCGAAGCCCCGTCTTCGCCGCGCTGGCGGTGACCAGCCTCGCCCTGGCGATCGGCGCGAATACCGCGGTGTTCAGCGCCGTGGACGCCGTCCTCTTCGCACGGCTGCCGTTCCCGTCCCCGGACCGGCTGGTGGTGATCTGGGAGGAGCACCCCGCTCGCGGATGGTCGCGCTTCGGCGTCTCGGCGCCGGCGGTCACCGACTGGCAGCGGCAGGCGCGCTCGCTCGCGCACGTGGCCGCGTTCACGCGCCACAGCGCGAACCTGGCGGGGCCCGAGCGGCCCCAGCGCGTGGACGTCGTGGAGGCGACCGCCGAGGTGTTCGACGTCTTCGGCCTGCGCCCGCTCGCCGGCCGTGCGTTCATGCGCGACGAACAGCTCCCCGGCCGCGACGCGGTGGTGCTGCTCGCGCACGAGTACTGGCGCCAGGCGTTCGCCTCCGATCCCGGCGTGGTGGGTCGCACGCTCCGCCTCGACGGCGTGCCGCACGCGGTGGTGGGCGTGCTGCCCCCGGCGGGGCAGGCCGCGTTCGCGGACGCGCAGGTCTGGCGTCCCCTCGTGCTCGGCGACGACACGCGCCGGGGGGCCCGCTGGCTGCAGGTCGTGGCGCGGCTCAGGCCCGGCGTCGCGCTGGAAGCGGCGCGCGGCGAGCTGGCGGCGCTGGCGCGGCGCCAGGAGGAGGCGTATCCGGCCACCAATCGCGGCTGGACGGCGGCGGTGGTGCCGCTGCGCGACGCGCGGGCCGACAGCGCGCGGCCCCTGCTGGTCGCGCTCTCCGCCGCGGTCGCCCTCGTGCTGTTGATCGCCTGCGCGAACCTCGCCGGCCTGATGCTGGCGCGAATCGCGGAGCGGGACGCCGAGCTGGCCGTGCGCGCCGCGCTCGGCGCGGGCTCGGCGCGGCTCGGCCGCCTGCTCGCCGCCGAAGGCCTGGTGGTCGCGGCCCTGGGCGGCGCGGCCGGTCTCGCGCTCTCGGCGGCGCTGCGCCGGCTGCTGGCCCGGGTCCTCGCCGACGCCGTCCCCGGCGCCGCGGGCGGCGTGCTCGACGCACGCGTCGCGGTCTTCGCCGCGGCGGTCACCGCGGCCGCCGCCGGCGCGTTCGCGCTGGCCCCGCTCTCGCGCGTGCGGCGCGGGAGCCTGGAGCAGGCGCTGCGCGCGGGCGGGCGCGGCACGTCGCGCTCGCGCTTCCGCGCGCGGCGCGTGCTGGTGGCCGTGCAGCTCTCGATCGCGGTGAC
>DATBIZ010000010.1:0-1901 GCA_036556645.1 Vicinamibacteria bacterium
CCCGTGCTGGAGGACGCCGCGCAGGCGCACGGGGCGGAGATCGGCGGGCGCCGCGCCGGCGCGCTCGGCCACGCCGCCTGTTTCAGCTTCTATCCCTCGAAGAACCTCGGCGCGTACGGCGACGCGGGGATGGTCGTCTCCGACGACGCCGCGTTCGTGGCGCGGGTGCGCCAGATCGCCAGCCATGGCGCGGGCACGCACCGCTACGACCACGTGCTCCTGGGCACCAACAGCCGCCTCGACGCGCTGCAGGCCGCGGTGCTGCGCGTGAAGCTGCGCCATCTCGAGCGCTGGAACGCCGAGCGGCGGCGGCGGGCCGAGGCCTACAACGCCGCGCTGGAGGGCACGCCGGGCCTGGCGCTGCCCCGCGAGCGCGCGGGCGTGCGGTCCGCCTGGTACCTCTACACCTTGCGCGCGCGCCAGCGCGACCGCCTGGCCGAGCACCTGGCGCGCCACGGGATCGCCAGCGCGGTGCACTACCCGCGCCCGATCCATCTCCAGCCCGCCATGGTTTCGGCGGGTGGCCGTCCCGGAGACCTTCCGGTCTCCGAGCGCCTGAGCGCCGAGGTGCTCTCGCTGCCGCTCTACCCGGAGCTGCCGCTCGACGCGGTCGAGCGCATCGCGGCCGAGGTGCGGCGCGCCTGAGCCTCGCGGGCGCGCGCCCAGGCCCATTCCGCGGCGGTGAGCGCCCCCGCCAGCCCCAGCGCCAGCCACTCCGCGGCGCCTCCGTAACGCCAGCCGGCGAGAGCCGCCGCGGTGAGGACGGCCGCGCCGGCGCCGAGCGCGAGCGTCACCGTGCGGTGGGTCGCGCCCGCGCGCACGAGGCGCTGGTAGAGGTGCTCGCGGTGTGGCTCCGTGAAGCGCGCGCCGCGGGCGGTGCGGCGGACGAGCGTCACGGTCGCGTCGGCCAGGAACAGCGCCAGGCTCACCGCGACGAAGAGCACCGCGCGCGGCCGCTCCGCCGGGGACGCCAGCAGCGGCAGCGCGGCGAACGTACCGCCGAGCAGCAGGCTTCCGACGTCGCCGAGGAACAGGCGCGCCGGCGGCCAGTTGAAGCGCAGGAAGGCGGCGCACGCACCGGCCAGGGCGGCCGCCACCACGGCCACGAAGGGGTCCCAGCCTGCGAGCGCGATCCCGAGGCCGGTGACGACGCCTTGCAGCGCGGCCAACCCGTCGATGCCGTCGAGGAAGTTGTAGAAGTTCGCGACCGCCACCACCCACAGCGCGGCCACCGCACCGCCCGCGGCCCCGAGGGAAACGTCGAGCGGCGTGGGCAGCGGGGCGCGGTCGAGGCCACCGGCCGCCGCGACCAGGCCAAGCGCGAGCGCGACCTGGGCGGCCAGACGGCCGGCGGCGGGAAGCGAGAACCGATCGTCGGCCAGGCCGAGCAGCGCGAGCAGGACGCCGAAGCCGACGACCGCCATCGCGGCGACGGGCCAGGGCGGGGAGGCCAGGACCGCCAGCGCGACGGCCAGACCCGCCAACAAGGCAAGGCCACCGCCGCGGGGCGTGGTGCGCGCGTGCGACGAGCGCGGGCCGGGCACGTCCACCATCCCGGCGCGCACGGCGACCAGACGCACCCCCGGCGCCGCCAGCAGCACGACCACGAACGCGATGGCCGCGGCCAGCAGCGGTGACGGCCCGTCCCCGAAGCCCGCACCGGCGCTCACGGCCGGTGGCGCGCCAGCAGCTCGACGAGCGGAGCGAACGAGCGGCGCAGCGCCCAGGGGCTGATCCGCGCAGCCGCCTGCACGTGCCGGCGCCGCCGCAGCACGTCCGGCAGGGCGCGCAGCGCGTCGCGCTTGGCGCGCAGGATCGCGCCGCCGCGGCCGCGCGCGGTGAAGTAGGCGAGCGACACGAGGTTCACGAGCAGGTGCGCGGGCAGGTAGGCGAAGAGGAGC
>DATBIZ010000011.1:0-3205 GCA_036556645.1 Vicinamibacteria bacterium
CGTGGGGTTCGCGCGGACGACGCGGGAGAGCCAGGGCCTGCTGAGCTACGAGGGCTCCGGGCTCGACGGCCGGCTCACCGCTTCGGCCAACGGGCTCGTGACCTCGTCGCGGCTCGACGACCGCTCGCGCGGACGTATTGCTTCGGTGCCGACGCCGGTGCCGCTCGCGCGCGCCCTCTACGTCAACGACGACACGCCGCTCGACAGCCGCGACCGCCCCCCCTCGCCGCTCAGCGCGCTGATCGACGGCAACGTGGACCGCAGCGCCGGGATCCCGCTGGGCCCGGAGGGCACCTCCTTCCAGACGCTGGTCGCCGACGCCGGGCGCACGGCGGAGGCCGGCCTCTTCCGCATCCACGTCCGCGACGCCCAGGGCGGGCTGGTGCGCGCGGGCGGCCCGGTCGGGTGGGACGTCTTCGCGAGCCGCGACGGGGTCGAGTGGCGCGCGCTGCCAGGCGCACGCACCGTGTTCCTGGCCGCGCTCGGCGCGTACGAGGTGCGCTTCGAGCGCGTCTCCTCGCGGTTCCTCAAGGCCGTCTCCTTCGGCACGAACACCTTCAGCACGTACGTGACCGAGATCGAGGCCTTCGTGGAGACGACACTGGGGCCCGAGGAGACCCGGCGCACGGACCTGCTGCTCGGCAGCGGCTCCGCAAGCCTCGGTGCGCGCCCGCACGAGACGGTGACGCTCAGCTACTACGGCCTCTTCAACGGGCTGCGCCAGGACTCGCCGGGCGCCCTTCGCCTGACCACCCGCGGGATCGAGCACCAGGTCAGCGCCCAATACGACCCGAAGCCGGCGCTGAGCCTGATCGCGCGCTACCAGGACCGGGCGCTCGCGCAGGGCGGCGAGCGCCACGACACCTACCAGGCCTGGACGGGCATCGCCCGGGTCGCCGCCCTGAAGGCGCTCGACCAGGCGGTCGAGGCCACCACGAGCCGCGAGACCAACCTCGGCCGCCGCATCGAGACGGGCGGCGTCAGCCTGCGCACCACCGCCTGGTTCTACCCGACGCTGCAGGTGACGGTCGACCTGGGCGTGCAGCGCCAGGACTTCGTGGAGGACGGCTTCGCGGTGGACCGCCGCTTCCTGAGCGGCGTGGCGCTGGCCCAGCTCACGCGCGCGCTGAAGCTCACCGTGACCGCCACCGTGCAGCGCGGCGACTACGACACCGCCGCCGAGGTCCTGCTGCCGGACCAGATCGGCCTGCCGCCGGTGCGGGACGAGCGCTGGACGGCCGAGCTGTTCTACCGCGGCGGCAGCCAGCTCGGCGCAGCCGTGCGCATCGGCCAGGCGCGCACCGAGGACTTCACCGCCACCCTGCAGCGCTACCACCTGGACTGGTTCCCCTTCCGCGGCGGAGCGGTGGCGCTCGGCGGCACCTACGACCAGGACGTGGACTCGGTCGGCCGGCGCACCGCGCGGCGGCTGATCCTGACCCCCTCCTGGATCGTGAACCGGCGGCTGGTGCTGAACGTGAACTACACCCTGATCCGCGTGAGCGGCGACCCCGGGCAGAGGACGCGGGCCTTCCAGGTGAACGCGACTATGACGCTCTAGGGCATGGCCATGACAAGCGACTGTCGCACCTTCCGGGCCACCACGGCAGCCGCCGTGGTGGGGATGCTGGGCCTGGGATGCGCGAGCGCCGGCGGCTCGCGCTACCTGCACCCGAACGTGGACCTGGCCGCGCTCAAGACCGCGGCCGTGCTGCCGTTCGAGAACCTGACCGCGGACCGCACCGCGGCCGACAAGGTGCAGAAGATCGTGGTCACCGAGCTGCTCGCCTTGGGCGTGTTCGAGGTCGTGGAGCCGGGAACGGTCGTGAAGGCCATCCGCGCCGAGCGCGCCGAGTCCCCGGAGGCGCTGGGGCCCGCCGAGCTGCAGAAGGTGGGCGCGGCATGCAAGGCGGACGTGCTGTTCCTGGGCGCGGTGGTGGACTTCGCGGACAACCGCGTGGGCCAGACCCCGGCGCCGGAGGTCACGATCCAGCTCCGGATGGTCGAGACGCAGTCCGGCGTCACCGTCTGGTCTTCGAGCCGTACCCGCAGCGGCGCCGGCACCATGGCCCGGCTGTTCGGGATTGGCGGCGACTCGGTGACGGAGGCGGCACGGCAGCTCGTGCGTGGGGAGCTGCGGACGCTGCTTCAGTGAGCCAAACGTGACCGCCCTCCTCCTCGCCGCCCTGCTCTCCGGCCCCGCCGCCGCCACGGTGGCGCTCTTGCCGCTCGAGAACCTGAGCGGCGACGAGCGCGCGGGCGCGGACGTGGCGGCGGTGCTCGCGCGCGCGCTGACCGCCCGTGGCTACGCGGTCGTGCGGGGAGAGGCGGTGGAGGCCGCGCTCGAGAAGGAGCGCGTGCGCCACCTCGATTCGCTGCCCGGCGAAGTGCGCGGCCGGCTCGCGGGCGCGCTGGGCGCCTCGCTGCTGCTCACCGGCGCCGTGTACACCTACGCGGACGGCCCGAGCGCGATGCTGGCCTTGTCGGTGCGGGCGGTCGACACGGCGGGCGCCGTCCGCTGGGCCGGGGTGTTCGGATTCACGGCCCGCGACACGGAGGGCCTGCTCGGCACCGGGCGTGCCGCCACCCTCGACGCGCTGCTACGCGACATTGCCGCCCGCGTGGAGCGCGAGCTGCCCGCACCGGGCGAGACCGCCGCGGCGGGCCCGCGGGGGAAGCCGCTCCACCTCGGCGGCGCGCGCTCGTTCGCGGCCGCCACGCTTCGCGGCACGGCGCCGCGCCGCGTCGCCGTGCTCCCGCCGGAGGGCTTCGCGCCCGACGCACGCGCGGCGGGCATCGTGTCCCACCTGCTCACCATCCGCCTGCGCGACGCCGGCTTCGACGTGGTGGAGCCCGCCGACCTGCGCGCCGCGATGCGCACCGAGGGTGTCCGTTCCTTCCGTGCCCTCGATCCGGGGCAGCTCCGCAGCGTGGGCGAGCGGGTGGGGGCGGCGCTCTTCCTGCGTGGTTCCGTGTACGCCTGGCGCGACTCCTCGCCGCACGGCGGCGGCTCGCCCGAGGTGTCGCTCGAGCTGTCGCTGGTGGACGTCGTCCGCGAGCGCGTCCTCTGGACAGGCCAGCACGCGCGCAAGGGCGGGGACTACGCGTTGCTGCTGCAGCGCGGGACGGTCACGAGCGCGGTCGCGTTGGCCGACCGCGTCGTGGGCGAGCTCCTGGAAGGCCTGCGCGCGGGCGCGCGCACCGG
>DATBIZ010000012.1:0-11595 GCA_036556645.1 Vicinamibacteria bacterium
GGTACCCTCCGGCGGCGTTGCGCTCGAGCGCGGCGAAGTTGTCGGCGCTCACGCGCGTGAGCAGGTCGGGGTCGCCGGCGCGGAAGCGGATCACCTCGGCGTCCTCGCCCGGCACGACCAGGAAGACCAGCTCGTCGAGGTAGGGCAGCGGGCGGCCGGCGGCGTCCACCTTCCAGTAGTGCGGGTTGCGCTCGAGCACGATGCGCTGGCCCGGCACGTAGGCCTTGAGCCGGAACGGGCCGAGCCCGGCCATGTCCGCCGGCGGCGTGTCCAGGCCCCACGTCTGCGCGAGCCGTCCCTCCTGCTGCGCGCGCGCCAGCCGGTGCCGCGGCAGCACCGCGAGGCCGTCGAAGAGCCGGTCCCCGACCGCGTAGGGCTGCGCGAGGTCGAGCGCGATGCGGTACGGGCCCAGCTTGCGGACGGCCACCGGCCGGCCGCCGACCACCAGCAGGTCGCGCTGCGGCGAGGCGTTGCGCGGGTCGAGGTAGCACTCGAAGCTGAACACGACGTCGTCGGCGTCGAGGGGGTCGCCGTCCGAGAACCGCAGGCCGCGGCGCAGCTCGACGGTGTAGCGGCGCCCGTCCTTCGACACGCTCCAGGAGCGGGCCAGCGCCGCCACCGTGCCCTGGGTGTGGCGGTCGATGGCGACCAGGTTCGCGTGCAGGCGGGCGATCACGTCGCGGGAGGCGTTGTCCAACGAGGTGACCGGGTTCAGGGTCTTCGGCTCGGAGCGCAGCGCGATCACGACCCGCCCGCCGCGGCGGCCGGGCTCGCCGGCGGTCCGCAGCACCTCCGCGCCGGGGCCCTGGGCCGCCGCCGGGAGCGGCGCGAGCACCATGGCCGCCACCGCGGAAAGGGCCGCGCGCCCGCGCCCGCTCAGGCCGCCGCCTCCTCCGGAGGCGCGACCGCGTCGGCCAGCGCGGACCAGGCGAGCAGCACCGGCACCAGGGCCAGGCCGGGCAGCCACATCCACCAATACGAGACCAGCACGTGGTACTGCTGCAGCGCGGAGAGCATGTTCCCCCAGCTCGGCGCGGCCTCGCCGATGCCGAGCCCCAGGAAGGAGAGCGTGACCTCGGCCAGCACGTACTGCGGGACCAGCAGCGCGGCCTGCGTCGCGGCGACCGCGCAGGTCGCCGGCGCGATGTGGCGGCGGATCACGAACGCGTCGGAGGCGCCGAAGCCGCGCGCCGCGAGGACGTATCCGCGCTCGCGCGCGCTCAGCACCAGGCCGCGGAACACGCGGGCGGGCCGCGCCCAATCCACCAGCCCGATCACGAGCACGATCATCAGGAAGGCGCGGCCGGGCGGCACGTGCAGCGGCAGCAGGGCACGGACGCCGAAGAGCAGGTAGAGCCACGGCAGGGCCAGGAACAGCTCGACCGCGCGCATCACCACCGCGTCCACCCAGCCCCGGTAGTACCCGGCGGCCACGCCGAGGAGCCAGCCCAGGCCGAGCGCGACGCCCGTGGCCAGCAGCCCGGCCGCGAGGGACGTCCGCGCGCCGTGCAGCAGCCGCGAGAGCTGGTCGCGTCCGAGGCCGTCGGTGCCGAGCAGGAAGAGGCGTGCCGGGTCGTCCACGCCGAACAGGCGGAGACCCCCGGACGGGCCGCGGACGAAGAGGCGCACCGGACATGCCCGCGTGTGGTCCTCCTCGTACCGGCCCCCGTCGGCCGCGGCCTCGTCGAGCGCGTAGACGAACGGGCGCCCGTGGAAGCGGCCGTCCGCCTCGAACAGGCGCACCCGCGTCGGCGGCGCGAAGGGCATGGTCCGGTTCTGCTCGGCGGGGTCGTACGGCGCGAGGAACCCCGCGGCCAGCGCGGCCGCGTGGACGGACACGAGCACGACGAGCGAGGCCAGGCCGGCCGCGCGCCGGCTCAAGCGCCCTCCGCGCGGATGCGCGGGTCCACCGCGACGAGCAGGAGGTCCGCGGCCAGGTTCCCCCCGAGCAGGAACACGGTCGAGGCGAGCACGGAGGCCAGCACCAGGTGGAAGTCGCGGGCCAGGATCGCCTCCAGCAGGAGCGGGCCGAGGCCGGGCCAGCCCATCACGGCCTCCACCAGCAGCGACATGCTGAGCAGGCTCGCCAGCGACAGGCCGAACAGCGACACGAGGGGGTTCGCGGCCGCCGGCAGCGCGTGGCGGGTCAGGATCCGCCACTCGGGGATCCCGTGCGCGCGGGCGGCCAGCACGAACGGCTCGTCCAGGGCGCCCGCGACCGCGGTGCGGACGTGGCGCAGCAGCATCGGCAGCATGCCGAGCGCGAGCGCGAGCGCGGGAAGCGCGAGGTGCGCCGCCAGGTCCCGGAGCCGCGCCGCGGCCGTCATCTCCTCGTGCCCGAGCGAAGCCATGCCGCCCACGGGCAGCCAGCCCGTCCGCAGCGCCGCGACCATCAAGGCGAGCGCCACCACGACGTCGGGGACCGCGAGCAGCACGGCGGTGCCGCCGCCGAGCGCGGCCGCGAGCGGCCCGCGCCGGCGACGGGCCCACGCGCAGCCCAGCGGCAGCGCGGCCAGCCAGGCGAGCGCGCTGGCGCTGGCGGTGAGCACCAGCGTGTTGCGCGCGCGGGGCCACAGGAGCGCGGCCGCGGGCTGCCCGTACGCGAACGAGAACCCCAGGTGGCCCTGCAGCACCGAGACGAGCCACCGAAGGTAGCGCTCGGGCAGCGGGCGGTCGAGGCCGTGCCGCTCGCGCAGCGCGCGGACGGTCTCGTCCGACAGGCGCGGGTCGAGGCGCATCTCGTCGAAGAAGTCGCCGGGCGCCCACTCGGAGAGCAGGAACGTGAGGGCCGACACCGCGAGGAGCAAGGCGAGCCCGTGCAGGGATCGCCGGAGGAGCCGCGCCGTCAGCAGGCGCGCTCCTGCGGCGCGAGCGCGGGCAGGGACGCCGCCGCCGCCACCAGCGCGCGCGTGTGCGGGTGCTGCGGGTGGCGCAGCACGTCCTGCGCCGGCCCGGCCTCCACCACGCGGCCTTCGCAGAGCACGGCCACGTCGTCGGCGACCTCCGCCATCAGCGCGAGGTCGTGTGAAACGTGCAGGTAGGTCAGGCCGTCCCGCGCGCGCAGGTCGTCGAGCAGCCGCGCGACCTGCGCCTGCACGGAGACGTCGAGGCCGGCGAACGCCTCGTCGAGCACCAGCAGCGCCGGCCGCACCGCCAGCGCGCGCGCGATCGCCAGCCGCTGCCGCTCCCCGCCGCTGAGCTCCCGCGGCCGGCGGGCCGCGCAGGCGGCGGGCAGGCCGACCTTCTCCATCAGCTCCGCCGCACGGGCCCGGCGCTCGGCGGGCGTGCCGCGCCCGAGCGCGTCGAGGGGCTCGCGCACGATCGCGGCCGCGTCGTGCCGCGGATCGAGCGCGGTCGCGGAGTCCTGGAGCACGAGCTGCAGCCGCTCGCGCCACGGCCGCAGCGCCCGCCCGCGCCGCGAGAGCAGCTCCACGCCCTCGAACCAGACCTCGCCGCTGGTCGCCTCCTCGAGCCGCGCCACGCAGCGCGCGAGCGTGGACTTGCCGGAGCCGGACTGGCCGACCAGCGCGAGCGCGCGGCGGCGGCCGACGGTCAGGTCCACGCCGCGCAGCGCCTCCACCCGGCCGCCGCGCCGCCGCGGGTAGACCTTGGTCAATCCGCGGACGGCCAGCAGCGCGCCGCTCTCAGGCCCCATGCGCCCCGCCCGCGGCCGCCACCCACGGCACCGTGGGGTCTGCGATCAGCGCCCGCGGCGAGGCGGCGAGGAGCGCGCGCGTGTACGGGTGCACCGGCGCGCCGAAGACCTGGGCCGCGGGGCCGGCTTCGACGGCCCGGCCGGCGTGCAGGACGACGACGCGGTCGGCCAGCGCGGCCACGGAGCGCAGCTCGTGGCTCACCAGCAGCACCGACAGCCCGGTCCGGCGGCGCAGGTCCACGAGCAGGGCGCGGATCTCCGCCTGCGTCACCGTGTCGAGGGAAGCGGTCGGCTCGTCCGCCAGCAGGAGGGCGGGCCGGCAGACCAGCGCCTGCGCGATCGCGATGCGCTGCCGCTGCCCGCCGCTGAGCTCGTGCGGGTACGCGTCGTGGACCGCGGAGGGATCGGCGAGGTGCACCTCGTGGAGCGCCTGGAGGGTCCGCGCGCGCCGCTCGGCGGCCGAGCACCGCTCGTGCGCCGCGATCACCTCGGCGATCTGCGGCCCGACGCGGCGGAACGGGTTCAGGGCCAGCGCGGGGTCCTGGAACACGACCGAGACTTCCGCCCCCCGGACCTCGCGGCGCTGGCGCTCGCCCATCGCGAGCAGGTCACGGCCCTGCCACCGGACGCTCCCCCGGACGACGCGCGCGTCGGGCGGCAGCAGCCCGAGGGTCGCGAGCAGCACGGTCGTCTTGCCGCTGCCCGACTCGCCGACGACGCCCACCGCCTCCCGCTCGTGGATCTCGAGGTCCAGGCCGTCCACGGCCAGCACCGGCGGCCCCACGGGCGGCTCGTATCGGACGACGAGGTCTCGGACCTCGAGCAGCGCCGGCACGCGTGCATGATAAGGACACGGCGCGATCCGGCAAATCCTTCGCGTCGTGTTATCCTGCCCACCCATGTCGCTCGCGGGCGCAGGCAAGCGGTTCGTGCCGTCACGGCCCCAGGCCGCTCAGCGACTTGCGGGCCTCCCTCCCGGGCCGCCGGCCGCTTGAAGGCGCCCCGCGGGGCTCCGGGACCGCCGGCGGAGTCCTCCCGCGATTCCCGGCTCTCGCGGCCCGACGCGCGCCTGGTCGCGGACTGCCTCGCCGGCCGCGAGGAGGGCTGGGCGGCCCTGATCGACAAGTACAAGAACCTGATCTTCTCGATCCCGATGCGGCAGGGGATCCCGCGCGACGCGGCCGCCGACGTGTTCCAGCGCGTGTGCCTCCTCCTGCTGGCCGAGCTGCCGCACCTGCGCCAGGCCGAGGCGCTGCCGATGTGGCTGATCCGGGTCACCACGCGCGAGTGCGGCCGCTGGCGGCGGCAGGAGCAGCCCTACGCCTCGTCCGAGGGAGCCGAGACGGCGCTCGCGGCGATGCCCGACGTCGGGGCCTCGATCGAGGACCTGCTGGCGCGCGTGGCCGGCGAGCAGGCGCTCCGCGACGCGATCGCCGCGCTGCCGCCCCGCTGCCGCAAGCTGGTCGAGATGCTGTTCTTCGAGCAGCCGCCGCGTCCGTACCGGCAGGTCGCGCGGAGCCTCGGCCTCGCCGCCGGGTCCATCGGGTTCATCCGCGGCCGGTGCCTGACGCGCCTGCGGCGGGAGCTGGAGCGGCGCGGCTTCCGATGAGCGGCGCGTCGGCGGCCCGCGCCGCCGAGCGGCTCTACGCCCGGATCGGCGGGCTCGGCAGCGCCGCGCGGCGCCGCGCGTTCCTCACCAAGCACCGCGGCCTCGCGCGGAAAGAGGCGGTGGCGCGGTTGAGCGACCTGGCCTCGGAGAAGGTGTGGGTGGACCCGCGGCAATCGCTCGCGGTCGCCGAGTTCGCCGAGCTGGTCGCCCGCAAGCTCCGCGACGACGAGGCACTCGCCCATGGATTGCGCGCGAAGGGCAACGCGCTCCGGTTCCTGGACGACCACCGCGCCGCGATCGCGCACCACTCCGAGGCGGCGCGCCTGTTCGGCCGCGCCGGCCTGCCCACCGAGGTCGGCCGCACGCTGAGCACGTCCATCCAGCCGCTGATCCTGCTCGGCGAATACGCGCAGGCCGAGCAGGCCGCGGCCCGGGCGCGCGAGATCTTCGAACGCGAGCGCAACGACCTGCGCCTGGCGCGGCTGGACCTGAACGTCGGCAACATCTACCACCGGCAGGACCGCTTCGACGAGGCGCTGCGCTACTACGAGCAGGCCTACCAGCGGCTGCTCGCCCTGCGCGACGTGGAGGGCATCGCGGTCGCGCTGGGCAACATGGCGATGTGCCTGATCACGCTGAACCACTTCCAGCGCGCGCGGGACACGCACCGCCGCGCGAAGGAGTGGAGCGAGGCCCACGGGCTGCCGAAGCTGGTCGCGCTCGCCGACTACAACATCGCCTACCTCGACTTCTTCCGCGGCCAATACGGCCGCGCGATCGAGGCGCTGAAGCGGACCCGCGCCGCCTGCGAGGCGATCGGCGACCGCTACCTGGCCGCGCTGTGCCGGCTCGACCTCGCGGAGGTCTACCTCGAGCTGAACCTGAGCCCGGAGGCGGCGGAGATGGCCGCCGAGTCGCACGACGCCTTCCAGGCCCTCGGCAACCGCTACGAGGCGGCCAAGGCCGTCGGCTTCCAGGCGATCGCCCACGGCCAGCAGGGCAAGGTGCTGCGCGCGCTGGAGCTGCTGGCCCGGGCGCGCGCGCGGTTCGCGAGCGAGCACAACGCGGTGTGGCCGGCGCTGCTCGACCTCTACCAGGCGCTGCTGCTCTTCGCCGCGGGGCGTCTGTTCGAGGCGCGGCGCGGCGCGGCGGCGGCGCTCGACGCGTTCCCGCCCGCGGCGGCCAGCAAGGCGATCCTCTGCCGCCTGCTGCTGGCCCGTATCGCGCTGCGCCTGGGCGACGTCGCGGAGGCGCGCGCGGCCTGCGGCCGGGCGGCGGAGAGCCTGGCCTTCCTCGACCTGCCCGCGCTCCGCTTCCAGATGCACGCGGTGAAGGGGCAGATCGAGCAGGCGGCGGGCGAGCACGCCGCCGCGTTCGAGGCGTTCCGGGCCGCGCTGGCCTGCCTCGAGTCGCTGCGCAGCAGCCTGCGCGGCGAGGAGCTGAAGATCGCGTTCCTGAAGAACAAGCTCGAGGTCCACGAGCACCTGGTGGACCTCTCCCTGCGGCGGGGAGGACCGGGGGCGGCCGAGGCGGCGTTCGGCTATGCCGAGCAGGCGAAGTCGCGCGTGCTGCAGGAGCTGATCCTGCGCGGCGCGGCGCCCGTGCGCGAGAGCGCGGCGGGGAAGAGCGACCTGGTGCGGCGCGTCGGCGAGCTGCGCGAGGAGCTGAACTGGTACTACCACCGGATCGAGGCCGAGCAGATGGCCGCCGAGGAGCACACCGCGGAGCGCGTCGAGCGCCTGCAGGCGGAGGTGAGCGCCCACGAGAAGGAGCTGCTGCGCGCGCTGCGCGAGCTGCCCGACGCCGACCGCGGCGAGCGCGAGCTGCTCACGCCGGTCACGCTCCCGCTGGAGGAGATCCGACGCGCGCTGCCGGCGGGGGCGACGCTGGTCGAGTACTTCACGGTCGGGGGCCGCCTGCTCGCCTTCCTGCTCACGCGCGAGCGGCTCGAGGTCGTGCCGGTCGGGCTGCTCGCGCGCGTGCAGCACGTGCTGCGGCTGCTGCAGTTCCAGCTCGGCTGGGGACGCCCGGGCGCGCGGGGTGCCGGCGGAGGCCCCGAGCAGCCGCTGCTGGAGGCGACCCGCGCGCACCTCGGCGAGCTGTACCAGGCGCTGGTGGCGCCGCTGCGGGGGCATCTCGACGCCGCGCACCTGGTGATCGTCCCGCACGGCCCGTTGCACTACGTGCCGTTCCACGCCCTGTTCGACGGGGAGCGGCACCTCATCGACAGCGTCGCGGTGTCGTACGCCCCGAGCGCGAGCGTGTACGCGCTGTGCGAGCGCCGGCGCCCCAGGGCCTCCGGTGCCTCGCTCGTGCTCGCCGTGCCCGATCCCCTCAACCCGGCCATCGCCGAGGAGGCGCGCGCGGTGGCCGCGCGGCTGCCCGGCGCCGAGCTGTTCGTGGGCGAAGAGGCCTCCGCCGACGTGCTGCGCACGCGCGGCCCGCGGAGCCGCTTCGTGCACGTCGCCGCGCACGGGGTCTTCCGGGGCGACAACCCGATGTTCTCCGGCGTGCGCCTGGGCGGCTCCTACCTGACGCTGTACGACCTCTACGCGCTGAGCCTGCCCGCCGACCTCGTGTCGCTGAGCGCCTGCGTGACCGGCCGGAGCGTGGTGGCCGCCGGCGACGAGCTGCTCGGCCTGGCCCGCGGCCTCTTCCGCGCCGGCGCCGCCTCGCTGCTCCTGACCTTGTGGGAAGTCCCGGACCAGAGCACGGCCGCCTTCATGACGGCGTTCTTCGACGGCTACTTCAAGACGCAGAATGCGGCGACCGCCTACCGCGACGCGGTCCTGGCCACCCGGGAAGATTACCCGCACCCGGTGCACTGGGCCCCGTTCGTCTTGTCGGGCAAGGTCTTGCGCACCTAAACCGTACCCGAATCCGTACCCGAATCCGTACCCGAACCCGAACCCGAACCCGAATCCGTACCCGTGCCCGTCGCGTGCCGTGCGCGTCCGTTGGCGAACGGCCCCGAACAGGCGGCAGCGGCTGAGCCCGCCTCCTCAGCCGTCCCCCCTTTTTTTGAAAGCCGGTATATCTTTCCCCCCGCCGCGCGCCTCTTTTGCAGTGCTTCCCTTCGGTCGAGGCGCGAGAGGCGGAGAGGCGATGGGGGATTCGGGGACGCGCGCACGCGGCCACTTCTCGGAAGAGGACTGGCTCGACTACGCGCGCGGCCAGGTCGGCGCGGCGGGCGACGCGATGGCCCGCCACCTCGACGCGTGCGGCCGCTGCGCGGCCACGCTGCGCCTCTGGCAGTCGGCGGTGGCCCATGCCTCGCCGGAGCCCGCCTACGCCCCTCCCTCCGCCGCCCTCCGCTCCGTCCGGGCGAGCTTCGCCGTGGTCAAGCCGCGAGCGGCCGGGTCCTTGCTGACCCGTGCGGCGGCGCTGGTGTTCGACAGCCTCGCGCAACCGGCGCTGGCCGGCGTGCGCGCGGCCGCTCCCTCCGCCCGGCAGATGCTGTACCGGTCGAGCCCCTACGCGGTGCGTGTCACCGTGGAGGCGGCGCCCGAGACGGGCCGCCTGCTCGTGGTCGGGCACGTGGTCGACGAGCGCCAGCCGGGCCGGCGCCTGCGCGCGCTGCCCGTGCTCGCGCTGCGCGGGCGGCTGGCCGTGGACCGGACGCTGACGAACGAGCTGGGTGAATTCGAGATGGAGCCCGAGGCTGCCGACGACCTCCGGCTCTCGGTGGGCGTGCCCGACGCGGCGCCCCTCAGCGTGTCGCTGCGCGCGCGGAAGCCCCCGCCCGCGTCGCGACCGGGAGTGCTCGGCAGACCGGGTCGCGTGACCCACACTCGGCGGCGGCCTGGCGGCGCCAGGCCGAGGCGCTGAACGGAGGCGATGGCGATGAGGTCGAAAGGGCTGGTCTGGCTGATGGTCGTCGTGCTGCTGGTTTCCACGGCGGCACCGGCGGCGGCGGCGACCGGGGACAAGATCGTCCGCACCAAGGTCGGCCTGGACGGGCTGAAGGTGGTCGAGTACGCGTGCCGCCTGCTCGGCTGCACCGTGCTCTTCGCGATCGACACCCCGCCGGGGGAGACCGGCCACAGCTCGCTGTTCCTGGTGCGCGGCCTGGTGGACGGCGTGTTGACCCTGCTGCTGAGCCTGCTCGGCCTGGCCTCGATCGAGCCCGACGCGCCGGTGCGCCTCACCGAGACGATGGCCTACGACTCCGACCAGGCCAGCGCCGCCGTCGTCAACGAGCTGTACCGGCGTGAGCCGATGGACTACTACGGCACGACCGCCTGGCAGGGCTACCTGGAGCAGCCGGCCAGCGCGATCGTGGGCGTGCGCGACGCGCACTGCACCTTCGGCCTGACCGGCCGCGGCGTGGTGGCGGTCATCGACACCGGCGTGGACACGGAGCACCCGACGCTGGCGCCCTTCCTCGTGCGCGGCTGGGACTTCACGCGCGGCGTGGCGGTCGGCGGCGAGACGGCGGGCGTCGGCCAGGCCTCCGCCGCGGTCGTCAACGACGTGCAGTGGGTGAACGGGTCCACGGCGGCGGCGGTGGACCAGGCCTCGGCCGCGGTGGTGAACGACCCGGATCGCGAGGCGTACGGGCACGGGACCATGGTGGCCGGCGTCGTGCACCTGGTGGCCCCCACCGCGCGGATCATGCCGCTGCGCGCCTTCGGGGACGACGGCCAGGGCCACACCTCCGACGTCCTGCGCGCCGTCTACTACGCGGTGCACCACGGCGCGAAGGTGCTGAACATGAGCTTCAGCCGGCCGTCGTCCTCGCCGGAGCTGAAGAGGGCGATCGACTACGCGACCCAGCGCGGAGTGATCGCGGTCGCCTCGGCCGGCAACGACGGCCGCTCCGCCGCCGTGTACCCGGCGGCGCTCGGCAACGTGATGGGCATCGCCTCCACCGGCAACGACGACCGCCGCTCGTGGTTCTCGAACTACGGGACGCCGAACGTCTGGATGGCGGCGCCCGGCGAGGGCGTGATCACGACCTATCCCGGCGGCACCTTCGCCGCCACCTGGGGCACGTCCTTCAGCGCGCCGTTCGTGGCGGGCGCGGCCGCGCTGCTGGTGGACCTCCAGCCGAGCGCCAGCAACAGCCAGGTGTCGAGCGCGGTGGCGCGCGCGAAGCGCCTCACCTGGGACCTCAACTACGGCCGGCTCGACCTGCACCAGGCGATCCTGGCCGGCCGGTCCCTGTGGCCGTACGCCCCCACGCAGGCCCCGCCGGAGCCGTGTTACTCGTCGGGTGCCGACTGGACGGCGGCGCAGTGACCCTCGCCTCCGCCGCGCGGTTCTTGGGGCCGCTGCCCGCGGGGTTCACCTGGGACCCGCTGCGGATCCCCGAGCTGGAGGAGCGCGTGCGGGCCACCCGGCACGCGACGATCTGCGCGCTCAACCAGATGCTGGACCTGAAGGACCTCAACACCGGCGTGCACGGCACCCGGCTGGCGGAATGGGCGGTGCGCATCGGCCGCGAGATCGGGCTCGACGAGCCGGCGCTCGAGGACGTGGAGGTGGCGGCGCTCCTCCACGACGCGGGCAAGGTCAGCGTGCCCGACGCCATCCTGCGCAAGCCCGGCCCGCTCGATCCCGAGGAGTGGCGGGTGATGCGCATGCACCCGGAGTTCTCCTGGGCCGTGCTCCGCCTGGTTCCGGGGCTGGAGCGCGCCAGCCTGTTCGCGCTGCACCATCACGAGAAGTACGACGGCAGCGGCTACCCGGGCGGACTGCGCGGCGAGGACATCCCGATCGGGGCGCGCATCGTCAGCGTGATCGACGCGTTCGACGCGATGGTGGCGAACCGGCCCTACAAGGCCGGCCTCCCCTGCGAGGAGGCGCTCCGGCGCCTGGAGAAGGACAGCGGCAGCCACTTCGACCCGGTGGTCGTCCGGCACTTCCTGCCCATCGCCGGCGCGGAGCTGTCCTCGGTGTTCGAGGCGACCGGCGTCACCAAGGACGTTTCGCTCTAGCCCGCTGCGCTCCCGCGTTTTCGGCCGCCCTGGCGCGCGGCGGTGCGCCATAATGAGGCATGGCCGACGACCACTCGCCGCGCGCGGACGAACAGGACGAAGACCGCGCGCGTGGGGCCGCGGTCGCGCGCACGATCGAGTCGCCGCTCCCTCCCGCGCGTCCGGCGCCCTCGGCGGCGGCGAGCGCCGAGGTGGTGCCGCTGCCCGCGGCCGCCGACCGGGCCACCCGCAAGGCGGCGAAGCTCTCGAAAAAGGAACGCCGGTTCCTGAAGGACGCTCACCGCCCGCTGGAGTCGTGGGAGCGCTACCGCGCGCTGACCGACGTGCTCGACGAGGCCATCGACCTCGTGGACCTGGCCGACCACAAGGCGCGCTTCGCGCTGGTGATCATG
>DATBIZ010000013.1:0-2384 GCA_036556645.1 Vicinamibacteria bacterium
CCACGCAGCGCGCCGTGGATGGGCTCCTGAGCGCGATCCGCGACGAGCGGTTCGACGTCCGCTATCGGTCCGCGCAGGCGCTGGCCCGGCTTCACCACGATCGGACGCTCGCGATTCCGGCGGAGGCCGCGTTCGCGGCGGCGCGCACCGAGCTTGCCGGGTCCAGTGCGACCGCGCGGGGCCTGGAGCACGTGATGACGCTGCTGTCGCTGGCCCTGCCGGGGGAGCCGCTGGCCGTCGCGCTTCGCGCCTGGCGCAGCCGAGATCCGGCGTTGCGCGGCACCGCGCTCGAGTACCTGGAGAACGTGCTTCCCTCCACGGTGTGGGCGGGCCTCTGGCCGTGGCTCGGGTCGCGTGCGCCCTCCTCCTCCGGCCGGACGCTCGAAGAAGTGCGGGACGACCTGCTGCGCTCGACCGCGTCGTGGAGCCTGGCCCGCCGCTCGCGCAGCGGGCCCGCGTAGCCGTGTCCGCCCTGCTCGCCGGCGAGTTCGAGGGCAACGAGCGGTTCCAGGTGCAGGGCCGCCTGGGCGCGGGCGGCTACGGCGTCGTCTACCGCGCGCTGGACCGCGAGCGCAACCTCCCCGTTGCGCTGAAGACGCTCCGCCACGTGGCCCCCCGGGCGCTGGTGCGGTTCAAGCAGGAGTTCCGCCAGCTCGCCGACGTCGCCCATCCGAACCTGGTCACCCTCTACGAGCTGTCCTCCCAGGACGACCAGTGGTTCTTCACGATGGAGCTGGTGGAGGGCGTGGACTTCCTGTGGTACGTGCGGGGCGAGGCCTACCCCGCGGAGTCCGGGCCGACCAGCGTGGTCTCCGCCCCGACCGGCCCGGAGCTGCGCGCCGTCTTCGACGAGGGGCTCGACGACGTCGAGCCCGCCGGTGCGTCCGCCCTGGGCGCCGTCGACCTGGACCGCCTCCGCCACGCGTTGCCGCAGCTCGCGGAGGGCGTGCGGGCCCTGCACGGCGCCGGCAAGCTGCACCGGGACATCAAGCCGTCGAACGTGATGGTCACGCGCGAGGGGCGGGTGGTGCTCCTCGACTTCGGCCTGGTCGCGGAGATCGCCCCCGCGCGCACCCACACGGTGGACGCGGTCGGCACGCCCGCGTACATGTCCCCGGAGCAGGTCGCGGGCCTGCCCCTGAACGAGGCGAGCGACTGGTACAACGTGGGCGCGCTCCTCTTCCAGTCGCTGACCGGCCAGCTCCCCTTCACGGGGCCCGCGCCGGAGGTGATGCGGCGGAAGCAGCAGGCGGAGCCGCCGCGCCCGCGCGAGGTCGCGGCCGGCGTGCCCGCCGACCTCGACGACCTGTGCTGGCGCCTCCTGCGGCGCGACCCCGCGCAGCGGCCTTCGGGCGCCGACGTGCTGAAGGCGCTGACGAGGACCGTGCCGGCCGCGCCCCCCGCGCCGCCCTCGCCGTCCGGCGCATCCCTGTTCGTCGGCCGCGAGCAGCACCTCGACGTGTTGCGCGGGGCGTACGAGGCGCTCAAGTCCGGTCAAGGCCTCACGGTCGTGGTGCACGGCGGCTCGGGCATGGGGAAGACCGCGCTCGTGCGCCGGTTCCTGGACGAGGTCCGCGGCCGCGACCCGGACACCGTGGTGCTCGCGGGCCGTTGCTACGAGAGGGAGTCGGTTCCCTACAAGGCGCTCGACGCCCTCGTGGACACGCTCAGCCGCTACCTCCGGCGGCTCCCGTCCGCGCAGGCGGAGGCGTTCCTGCCCCACGACATCCTGGCCCTGGCCCGCGTGTTCCCCGTCCTGCGCCAGGTGGAGGCGGTGAACCGCGCACGGCGCGCGGTGCTCGACATCCCCGACTCGCTCGAGCTGCGGCGCCGCGCGTTCGCGGCGCTGCGCGAGCTGCTCGTGCGCGTCGCCGACCGGCGCCCGCTCGTGCTCTTCGTGGACGACCTGCAGTGGGGGGACGCGGACAGCGCGGCGCTGCTCGAGGACCTGCTGCGCCCGCCCGACCCGCCGGTGCTGCTCGCCATCGGGTGTTACCGGAGCGAAGAGGCGGAGACGAGCCCGCTCCTGCAGGTCCTGCTCCCCAAGCGGCGGGCGGAATCGCGCCTGCCGTCCCGCGACATCCTGGTCGGCGAGCTGTCGGCGTCGGAATCCCAGCAGCTGGCCCTGGCGCTGGTGGCCGGAGAACCGGAGGGCCGCCGCGCGCACGCGGAGACGATCGCGCGCGAGGCGGGCGGCAACCCGTATTTCATCGAGGAGCTGGCCCGCTCCGGGCCGAGCTCCGCCGAGGTCAGCCTCGACCGCGTGCTCGAGACGCGCGTGGCCCGCCTGCCCGAGGGCGCCCGCCGCCTGCTCGAGCTGGTGGCGGTTTCGGGCGCTCCGCTCGACCTCGGGGTGGCCTATCGCGCGGCCGGCCTCGAGCGGG
>DATBIZ010000014.1:0-9041 GCA_036556645.1 Vicinamibacteria bacterium
GCTGCCGAGGAAGAACCGGTGGAGCGGTCCCGCCTTGTAGCGCGGGCCGGCCACCACGGTGACCCTGGCGCCGGGGCGCCGCGGCTGCTCGGCCGCCGGCGCCGAGGCGGAGGCCGCCAGGGCGGCGAGCGCCAGCGCGATGTTCCTTGACGTCATCGTCTTCCCATCCTTTTTTCCATTGTGCGGCAGAAGCGGGACGAGGGGGTCCCGCACCATAACATCCCGTGGCCGTGCGATGCTGGCGGGGCGGAGGTGGTGCCTGCTCGACCGCCCGATCTCGTGACGGTCCGTCCCGCCGCCGGCGAGCGCCGCAGCCCGGTTCCCCGTCACGTTCGCAAGCGCGAGTCCGTCCGGCGCTTGAAGGAGGCGCTGGCGCAGGACCGGTTGACCCTGCTCTACCAGCCGATCTTCCGGGCGCGGGATCGGGAGCCGACGACCGCGGAGGCGCTCCTGCGCTGGCGCCGGCCCCACGAGGAGGCGGACGACCTCGGGGAGCTGCTGGCCGCCGCGGAACGCAGCCCGGTGATCTTCGCGCTCGAGGTCTGGGCCATGCGCGCGTGCTTCCGCGACGCCGCGGCCTGGCAGCGCGGGGCGCTGCCGGACCTGCGCGTGAACCTGAACCTCTCCGCGCGCGAGTTCCAGCGGGGCGACCTGCCGCGGAAGGTCCGCCGCGAGCTCCACGCCGCGGGCCTCGATCCCGCCCGCCTGACCCTGGAGATCACCGAGACGAGCGCGATCCACGATCCTGCCGAGGTCGCGCGCATCCTGGAGCGGCTCCAGGACGAGGGCGTCCAGCTCTGGCTCGACGACTTCGGGACCGGCCATTCGTCGCTGGCCTGGCTGAGCTGGTTCGAGACCGCCGGCCTGAAGATTCCCGCCACGTTCGTGCGCGGGGTCGCCACCGACCGGCGCTCGGCCGTGATCACCGCGGCCACGCTGGAGATGGCGCACGCGCTCGGCCTGCGCGTCGCCGCCGAGGGCATCGAGGAGGAGGCGCAGCTCGCCTGGCTCGTCGAGCACGGGTGCGACGACCTGCAGGGCTTCCTGCTCGCGCAGCCGGCGGCGGCGGCGGAGCTTCCGAAGCTGCTCGGGCGCTGACCGCGCCGCCGGGGGCCAGCCGCCCCGCGAAAGCAGACCGGCCCGGGAAAAGTGCTTGACAAGATACTGTATGCCGCATAGTATATGCCACACAGGAACGGGAGGAGCCCTTGCCGGCGAGCGCGCCCATGGACGAGCGGTTCGAGTCGCTGCGGCTGGAGCTGCGCCGCGGCTGCCTGACGGTCGCGGTGCTCGCGGCGCTGAAGACCGAGCGCTACGGTTACACGCTGCGCAAGGACCTCGCCGAGCAGGGCCTCGAGATCGACGAGGGAACGCTGTACCCGCTGCTGCGCCGGCTCGAGGCGCAGGGGCTCCTCCGCAGCGAGTGGCGCGAGGAGGACCGGCGCAACAAGCGCTTCTACCTCCTCTCCGACGACGGCAAGGCGATGCTGAGGCAGCTCGTGGCGGAGTGGCACGGCCTCGACGCCTCGCTGCACGCGATCCTCAAGGAGGGACGCCGTGGACATGGTCGAACGGTACTTGCAGGCGGTTAGGTACTGGCTGCCCGTCGCCGAGCGCGACGACCTCGTGGCCGAGCTGGCCGAGGACATCCGCTCGGAGGTGCAGGAGCGGGAGCGCGAGGGGGGGCGGCCGCTGGGGGAGGAGGAGCTGCGGGACCTGCTGCAGCGGCACGGGCATCCGCTGTGGGTCGCGTCGCGCTACGTGCCGCAACAATGGCTGATCGGCCCCGCGGTGCTGCCGATCTACCGCCAGGTCCTGCGCTGGAGCCTGGGCTGCCTGGCCGCGATATTCGTCGCGGCGGCGGTGTTCGTCTCGGTGTCCGCGGCGCCGGGGCGCGCGGGGCTGACGAGCCCGGCGGCCTGGGTCTGGAACGGCGTGCTGTGGGCCTTCGCGTACTCGGGCCTGCTCACGCTGGTCTTCGCCTGGATCGAGCGGCGCCACGCGGCGGTGAAGCCCACCGACCGCTGGGATCCCGCCCAGGCCTTCGAGCTGCCGCAGTCTCCGGAACATGCGCAGGCCGCCGAAGCGGCGCGCATCCGCGTGGGCGCGGCGGGCGGGCTGGCGGGCGGCGCGGCGTTCCTGGCGTGGTGGCTGGGCGCGTGGCGCTTCGAGCCGCCGGCGGAGCTCCTGGTGCGGCTCACCCCGATCTGGCGGACGCTCTGGTGGCCGATCCTGGTCCTGACCGTGGCCTCGATGGCGCTGGCCGCGGTCGCGCTCGTCCGGCCGCAGCCGACGCGCCGGCGCGCCGCCCTCGCGTTCGCGCGCGATCTGCTCGGCGCCGGCGTGGTGGCCGCGCTGCTCGGCGCGGGCGAGCTGATCGAGATCGTGGTCCCGGGCGCGCCGGCCGAGCGCGTGGCGACGCTCGCGCGCACGGTGAACCTGTCGCTGCTGGTCACGGTCGCGGCGTTCGGGCTCGCCTACCTGGCGGAAGCCGTGCGCGACCTGCGGCGGGCGCGCGGCAGCGCGCCCATCCGCCACTGGGCGGTGCGCCTGCTCGCGGGGGATTGAGGCCCGGCGCTCAGCGTGCCGGCGGCAGCGGCCCGATCTGCACCTTGCGGAACTCGACCTCGGCGCCTTCGGCCTGCAGCGCGATCCTCCCGCGGTCCGCGGTCGCCTCGAAGCCTTCGTTCACGAGGTCGCCGTTCACCCAGACCTTCACCGTGCGGCCGCGGGCCTCCACCACCATCGTGTTCCAGTCCCCCAGCGGCTTCTCGGAGGCGTCGGTCAGGTTCAGGATGCGCCGCGCGTCGCCCTCGGCGCCGCCCCACTTCTCGCCTTCCTTGCGCGGACGGCGCTTCTCCATGTCGGCGACCTTGATGTCCTCCCGGATCACCCAGAAGTCGCCGGCGTTGCCGCTCATCATCTGCACTTCGATCGACTGCGGGAACATCTTGTAGAGCGCGCGCGGCCGCGAGGCGTGGACGAGCACGCCGCAGTTGCCGGCCTGGCCCGGGAAGCGGTACTCGACCTCGAGCCGGTAGTCGCGGTAGGCGTCCTTCGTGAGCAGGTGGCCTTCCGGCTTGCCCAGGCTCACGAGCTTGCCGTCGCGGACGATGAAGCTGTCGCGCACGGTCTTGTCGGCGTCCCTCGCGGGCACGTCGGCCTCCCAGCCCGAGAGGTCCTTGCCGTTGAAGAGCGCGATCACGCGATCGGGGGCGATCGCGGCGGGTGCCGCGGCGGACGCCGCCGCCGCCAGCGTCAGGACGAGGAGGTTGTGCATGGTCCGCTGATCATACGCGCTCCGTTGCCGCGCGGCGGCACCGCGGCTGCCGGGCCGGCGAAGTTCGGGTACCATGGGCCGGCTTGGAGGGCCCGCCCAAGACCATCGGCCGTTACGAGGTCCGGCGCGAGCTGGGCCGCGGCACGATGGGGGTCGTCTACGAGGCCTACGACCCTCCCCTCGACCGCACGGTGGCGCTGAAGACGGTCGCCGCCACCCTCGCCAGCGGGAGCGAGGACCGGCAGCTCTTCGAGCGCCGGTTCTTCGCCGAGGCGCGGATCGCCGCGCGGCTGTCGCACCCCGGCATCGTGATCATCCACGACGTCGGGCGCGACCAGGATTCGGGCCTCCTGTTCATCGCGCTCGAGCACCTGCGCGGCACGACGCTGGCCGAGCGGGTGAAGGCGGGCGCCCTCGACTGGCGCGAAGCGCTGCGGGTGGTGGCCGCGGTCGCGGACGCCCTGCACTACGCCCACGCCCGGAAGATCGTCCACCTCGACGTCAAGCCGGCCAACATCATGGTGCTGCCGAACGGCCAGCCGAAGCTGATGGACTTCGGCATCGCGCGCATCGAGACCGCGCGGCTGCGGCTGACCGCCGGCGGCGACTTCTTCGGCACGCCGCTCTTCATGTCGCCCGAGCAGGCGCTCGGACGTACCGCCGACGCGCGCGCGGACGTCTTCGCGCTGGGGTCCGTCCTCTACACGCTGCTGACCGGCCGCCACGCCTTCGAGGCGGACGGCATCACGGCGATCCTGACGCGCGTGATCGCCGACGATCCGGAGCCGCCCACGCGCCGCGTGCCCGGTCTGCCCGCGGAGGTGGACGTGGTGGCCGCGCGCGCGATGGCGAAGTCGCTCGACGACCGCTATCCGGCCGCCGGCCTGCTGGCCGAGGATGCGCGGGACGTGCTCGCCGGCCGGGCGCCGCGCCACGCCTCCGGCTGGCGGGCCGCGCCGCGCTCGGTGGCGCCGGCGGCCCCGTCGCCGTCGCTCGACAGCATCGACGAGAGCGAGCTCGAGCCGCTGCTCGAGGCGATCGAGCCGGTGGAGACCGGAGCGCCCGCGGTGGGGGCGCCCGCGCGGCCGAGCGCGAGCGGCGGCGGTCCGGGCGAGCCGACCTGGGTTTCCGCGGTGGCGATGCCGCCGACCGAGGTGCGGGACGACCGCGAGCGGCAACGGCAAGCCGCGCGCCGCGCCCGGATCCTCAAGCGCGCGGCGGCGCTCGTGGCGGTGGCGGCCGTGGCCGCGCTCCTGTGGCGCGGGCGGCCCTCGACCAACGGCGGTCGGCCCGCGGCCTCCGCGGTGACGCCCGTGCTCGGGGGCGCGGGGAGCGTGCCGCGTGCCGCCGCCGGCACCACCGGCACCCGTCCCGCCCCGGCGCCCGCGGTCGTCCCCGCCCGCCTGCTCGTGGACTTCGAGCACCCGCTGCGCACCGGCCGCCTGCGCGTCTGGGTGGACGAGCAGTTGCTGCTGGACGAAGGGCTGAGCGGACGGGTGGCCCGGAAGCTGATCGTCAAGGTGCGCCAGGGCGGGTTGCAGCAGGAGCTGGACCTCCCGCCCGGGCGTCACGACATCCGCGTGCAGGTCCTGTGGGACGACAACGAGAAGACGGAGCGGATCTTCGGCACGTTCAAGGAAGGCGAGGCGCGCCGGCTCGAGGTCCGCCTCGGCCGCCTGCGCAAGAACCTCTCCGTGGACTGGAAGTGACCCGGTTCACTCCTCCCACCACAGCGACAGCTCCTTGCCGATCAGGCCGCTCACGCGCGCGCGCAGGCGCCGGGGCTGCCCGCTCTGGAACGTGCCGCGGATGCGCCGCGATCCGTGGAAGCCCTCGGCTTCGACCTGCAGCCGCACGTAGTGCTCGCCCGGCGGGACCTCCAGGTCGAGCTCGGCCTGTCCCTTGCGCGTCCGGAACACGACCAGGTCGTCCACCACCCGGCTCTCCAGCGGCTCCTCGAGGACGACCTCGTCGTCGATCCACACCTTCAGGACGCCCGAGCGCAGCGGGTGCTCGAAGACGACGGCCAGGCGGGCAGGAGCGGGCGCGAGCAGGCCGCGGGCGACCGGCAGGCCCGAGCGGGGGATCGCGAAGGCCGCGGCGAGAGCCACGAGGGCGACGGCGGCGGCGATGATCGCCGGCGGGCCGAACGGCCGGCGCGGGCGGGCCGACCGGACCGTGGGAGGCGCGGCCACCGCCGGGGCCACGACGGGCATCGCGGCCGGGTCGGCGAGCACCTGCTCGATCGCGCGCGCGAACGAGGCGCCGTCCTGGAAGCGATCCGCCGGGCTCTTGGCCAGCGCCCGCGCCACGATCGCGTCCACCGCGGGCGGGATGCCGGCCACCAGCGACGACGGCGGCGGCGGGTCGTGACGCGAGATGCGGGCCAGGATCGCGGCCACGCTGGGCGCGCCGAACGGGTCCGCGCCGGCCAGCAGGCGATAGAGCACGACGCCCAGCGAGAACAGGTCGCTGCGTCCGTCCACCTCGCCGTCGCCGAACTGCTCCGGCGCCATGTACGCGGGCGTGCCGAAGAACTGGCCGGTCGAGGTGAGCTGCGAGGCCGGCAGCTTGGCGATGCCGAAGTCCATCAGCTTGGGCTGCCCGGAGGGCAGGACCATCACGTTCGCCGGCTTCACGTCGCGGTGGACGATGCCCTGCGCGTGCGCGTGGTGCAGCGCGTCGGCGAGCTTCGCCGTCATGTCCAGGGCACGGCGCCAGTCCATCGGCGCGCCCGAGGCGGCGAGGTCCGCCAGCGTGCGGCCCTCCAGGTGCTCGAGCGCGATGTAGGGCGTGCCGGTCTCCGGGTCGCGGCCGACGTCGTGCACCACCACGATCCCCGGGTGCGAGAGCCGCGCCGCGGCCTGCGCCTCGGCCACGAACCGCTTCTCGAACACCGCGCGCTCGCCCTCCGCGACCTCGAAGGCGAGGCGCACCGCCTTGAGCGCGACGGTGCGGCCGAGGTCGGGGTCGAGGGCGCGGTAGACGACGCCCATCATGCCCCGGCCGATCTGGTCCTGGATCAGGTAGCGGCCCAGGCGCCGCGGTGCCGCGTCCGCCAACGGGAGGATGCTACGGACGGCGGGGTCAGATGTCGAGCCGCCGCAGCCGGAGAGCGTTGCCGATCACCGACACCGAGCTGAAGGTCATGGCCGCGCTGGCGATCACCGGGCTCAGGAGCACGCCGAAGAACGGGTAGAGGACGCCGGCCGCGATCGGCACGCCCGCCACGTTGTAGACGAAGGCGAAGAAGAGGTTCTGGCGGATGTTCCGCATGGTGCCGCGGCTGAGGCGCCGCGCGCGCACGATGCCGCGGAGGTCGCCCTTCACCAGCGTCACGCCGGCGCTCTCCATGGCCACGTCGGTGCCGGTGCCCATGGCGATGCCCACGTCGGCCTGCGCCAGCGCCGGGGCGTCGTTGACGCCGTCGCCGGCCATGGCGACCACGCGCCCCTCGGACTGCAGGCGCTTCACGACCTCCACCTTCTGCTCCGGCAGCACCTCGGCCTGCACGTCGGCGATCCCGAGCTGGCGCGCCACGGCGTCCGCGGTCGTGCGGCTGTCCCCGGTCACCATCACCACGCGCAGGCCTTCCTCGCGGAGCAGCCGCAGCGCCTCGGGCGTGGTGTCCTTGACCGGGTCGGCCACGCCGATCAGGCCCGCCGCCTGGCCGCCGATCACCACGAACATCACGGTCTGGCCCTCGCGCCGCAGCGCTTCGGCCCGCTCGGCCAGCGCCGCCGGCGTGGCGCGCAGCTCGTCGAGCAGCGCGCGGTTGCCGAGCGCGATCTTCCGGCCGCCCACCACGCCGGTGACGCCGCGCCCGGTCAGGCTCCGGAACTCGCCGGCGGCCTCGAGCCGCGCCCCGCGCTCCTGCGCCCCGGCCACGATCGCCGCCGCCAGCGGGTGCTCGCTGCCGCGCTCCAGGCTCGCCGCCAGCCGCAGCAGCTCGGCCTCGTCCTGCCCGGGAGCGGCGATCACGGAGACCAGGCGCGGCTTGCCGACGGTCAGCGTTCCGGTCTTGTCCACGACCAGCGTGTCCACCCTCTCGAAGCGCTCGAGCGCCTCGGCGTTGCGGACCAGCACGCCGCTGGTCGCCCCGCGGCCGGTGCCCACCATGATGGACATCGGCGTGGCCAGGCCCAGCGCGCAGGGGCAGGCGATGATCAGGACCGCGACCGCGTTGACCAGCGCGTAGGCCAGCCGCGGCTCGGGTCCGAAGAGCCCCCAGACCACGGACGTGAGCGCGGCCACGATCACCACCGCGGGCACGAACCACGCCGCCACCCGGTCCGCCAGCCGCTGGATCGGCGCGCGGCTGCGCTGGGCCTGGGCGACCATGCGCACGATGCCGGCCAGCACGGTGTCGGCGCCGACGCGCCTGGCCTCCACCACCAGCGTTCCGGTCCCGTTCAGCGTCCCGCCGATGACCTTCGCGCCGGTCGACTTCTCGAGCGGGATCGGCTCGCCGGTCAGCATGGACTCGTCCACGGCACTCTGCCCTTCGAGGACGACGCCGTCCACGGGCACCTTCTCGCCCGGGCGCACGCGCAGGCGGTCTCCGGCCTTCACGTGCTCGAGCGGGACGTCCTCCTCGCTGCCGTCCGGTCTGACGAGCCGCGCCGTGCGCGGCGCGAGCCCGAGCAGCGCCTTGATCGCGCTGGTGGTGCGCCCGCGCGCGCGCAGCTCGAGCACCTGTCCGAGCAGCACGAGGGTGGTGATGATGGCGGCCGCCTCGAAGTAGACGGCGGCCTGGCCGCCGTGGCCGCGGAAGGCCTCCGGCAGCGCGCCCGGGAACACGGTCGCGAAGACGCTGTAGCCGTACGCGGTGGCGACGCCGATCGCGATCAGCGTGAACATGTTCGGGCTGCGGTTCACGATCGAGGCCCAGCCGCGCTGGAAGAACGGCCAGCCCGCCCAGAGCACGACCGGTGTCGCGAGCAGGAGCTGCGCCCATTTCGCCGCCGGGCTCGCCAGCCAGGGGCGGAGGCCGCCCAGTGGCAGCATCTCGCCCATCGCGATCGCGGCCACCGCGATGGTGAGCGGCACGCTGATCCAGAACCGCCGGCTCATGTCCGCCAGCTCGGGGTTCTCCTCCTCCTCGGCGGTCGCCACGCTCGGCTCGAGCGCCATCCCGCAGATCGGGCACGCACCCGGCCCCGGGCGCACGATCTCGGGGTGCATCGGGCAGGTCCACTCGGTGGCCGTGGCGGGCGCCGCCGGCCTCTCCGGCGCGGGGGGCGCCGTTCCCGCGTCGGGCTTCCGCGGCCGGACCCCGAGCTGGATGCGTGGCTCGACCGGATGGCCTTCGGCGCGCGGCGCGCCCAGGTAGCGCTCGGGATCGGCCTCGAACTTCGCCTTGCAGCTCGCGGCGCAGAAGTAGAAGGGCTGCCCGCGGTACTCGCTCCGGTGCTTCGCCGTGGCCGGGTCCACCGTCATGCCGCAGACCGGGTCGCGGGCGCTCACGGGCGAGCTCACTTCCGCACCCGCTGCGGCGAGGCGCACGCGCCGGCCTTCACCGCCTGGTAGGTCGTGTCGGGCGGGAGCGTCGCCGCGGCGCGATGGACGTGCGCCGGCGGGGGCGGCGCCGGCACCGCCGCCTCCGTCCGCGGCACGGCCGAGGCGACCGTCCCCGGCGGGTGCTCGTACCAGCCGGGGTTCTCGTCGTAGCTCCGGAGGTTCTCGCGGACCTTCATGATCGTGAACATGCCACCCATGAAGATGGCGCCGAAGGGTCCCTCGCCCGAGCCCATGAACAGGC
>DATBIZ010000015.1:0-3448 GCA_036556645.1 Vicinamibacteria bacterium
ATCCAGTTCGGCGGCCAGACCCCGTTGAAGCTCGCGCTGCCGCTCTTCCGCGCCGGGGTGAACATCCTGGGCACCAGCCCCGACGCCATCGACCTGGCCGAGGACCGCAAGCGCTTCTCCGCGCTCCTGAGCGAGCTGGACATCCCGCAGCCGGAGAGCGGCACCGCCAGCTCCCTCGACGAGGCCAAGGCGGTGGCGGCGCGCATCGGCTACCCGGTGCTGGTGCGGCCCTCCTACGTGCTGGGCGGCCGCGCCATGGCCATCGTCTACGACGAGAAGCGGCTGGAGGGCTACGTGCGGGAGGCGGTGCTGGCCTCGCCCGAGCACCCCATCCTGGTGGACCGCTTCCTGGAGGACGCCTACGAGGTGGACGTGGACGCGGTCGGCGACGGCGAGCGCGTGGTCATCGGCGGCATCCTCCAGCACATCGAGGAGGCCGGCGTGCACAGCGGCGACAGCGCCATGGTGCTGCCGACCTACAAGATCAGCGCGCCGCACCTGGAGACGATCCGGCGCTACACGCGGCGCCTCGGCCTGGCCCTGGGCGTGCGCGGGCTGATGAACGTGCAGTACGCGATCAAGGACGACGTGGTCTACGTGCTGGAGGTGAACCCGCGCGCGTCCCGCACCACGCCCTTCGTGAGCAAGGCCACCGGCGTGCCGCTGGCCAAGGTGGCGGCGCGCGTGATGGCCGGCCGCTCGCTGGCCGAGCAGGGGATCACCGAGGACCTGACCGTGGACCGCTTCTTCGTCAAGGAGTCGGTGTTCCCGTTCCTGAAGCTCACGGGCAGCGACATCCTGCTCGGGCCGGAGATGAAGAGCACGGGCGAGGTGATGGGGATCTCCGAGGACTTCGGCATGGCCTTCGCGAAGTCGCAGTCGGCCGCCGGCTACACCATCCCGACCTCGGGCACCGTCTTCGTCAGCGTGAACGACTTCGACAAGAAGGGCGTGCTGCCGATGGCGCGCGACCTGGAGGCGCTCGGTTTCCGCCTGGTGGCCACGCGCGGCACCGCGGAGTTCCTGTCCGCGCACGGCGTGACCGTGGAGACCGTCTACAAGGTCAACGAGGGACGACCCAACTGCGTGGACCTGATCAAGAGCGGGCAGATCCACATCATCTTCAACACGCCGCTGGGGCGCGAGTCGCACTACGACGACGGCGCGATCCGCAAGAGCGCCACCCTGCACGGCGTGCTGGTGGTGACCACGCTGACCGCGGCGGCGGCCACCGTGCAGGCGATCAAGGCCCTGCGCGAGCGGCCGGTGGACGTGGCCTCGCTCCAGGAAATCCACCGCGGAGTGTCTCAGCGGGTCTGACGCGGTGAAGCCCCTCTACGTGGCGCTCAGCGGCGGGGGAGCGCACGCGTCGGCGCACGCGGGCGCGCTGCTCGGCCTCCAGCGGGCGGGCATCCCCGTGGCCGGCCTGGCCGGCGTCAGCGGCGGCGCGCTGGTGGCGGCGGCCTGGGCCGGAGGCGCGGACCTCCACAACCTGGTCGAGCAGGCGGCCGCGCTGCACCCGTGGACCTGGGTGCGCGGGTGGGGAGGCGGGCTGCTCTCCGGCACGCGGCTGGGCGCGATGATCGACGAGTTCGTGCCCGTCCCCACCTTCGAAGGGCTGCGCGTGCCGGTGGTGGTGGTCGCCACCGACGTCGACACCGGCGAGGCGGTGGTCTTCCGCGAAGGCAACCTCCGCGACGCGGTGCGCGCCTCGTGCAGCTTCCCCGGCGTGTTCCCGCCCATGCAGCTCGGGGGGCGGCGGCTGGTGGACGGCGGCGTGTCCGAGGTGGTGCCGGTGCGCCGCGCGCGCGAGATGGCGGGGGACTCCGGCGTGGTGCTGGCCGTGGACTGCAACGCGGGTGGACGCTGGCCGGCCGCGAGCTCGTTCGCGGCGATCGCGCTGCGCGCCGGCCTCACGATCCTCCGCGGCCGCACGCGCGGCGAGCTGGCGGGGGCCGACCTCGTGATCGCGCCGTCCATCGGCGAGTCGGGATGGATGCGCCCCACGCGCATCCCGCAGTTCGCGGAGGCCGGCGAGCAGGCGGTGGCGGACGCGCTGCCCGAGCTGCGCCGGCTGGTGGGGATTTGAAGCGCCGGCGCATCGCCGTCTTGGCGCTGGCGGCGCTTCTCGGCGCGCTCGTGCTGTGGCTCGCGTCGGGCGAACGCGCGGCCGGCCCGACCGGCGCCTGGATGCTGCGCGCGCAGGTGACGCCGCGCCTGGCCGAGGCCGACGGCCTGCACGTGCGCTACGTCCGGGGCGGCGGCGGCCCGCCGCTGGTCCTGGTCCACGGCATCGCGTCTTCGATCTACACGTGGGCGGACGTGCTCCCGGCGCTGGCGCGGACGCACGACGTGATCGCGCTCGATCTGCCCGGCTTCGGCGCGTCGGACATCCCCGCGAGCTTCACCGGCGATCGCTACCCGCGGGTTCTCGCCTCGTTCCTGGATGGGCTCGGCCTCCCGCGCGTCTCGCTGGTCGGCCACAGCCTGGGCGGGGCCGTGGCCTCGGCGTTCGCGGCGGCGTACCCCGAGCGCGTCGAGAAGCTGGTGCTGGTGGACGCCGCCGGCTTCAACCTGTCCGCGCAGGACCGGCCGTGGCTGCTGCGCCTGTCCGGCGCCCCCGGCGCCGGCGCCCTGATGGAGAGGCTGCCCCTCCGGCGCCGGCTGGTCACGCTCGGCCTCCGCCAGGTGTTCCACGAAGACGCGCGCGTCACGCCCGAGAAGGTGGAGGAGTACGTAGCGCCGATGGCCCGTCCCGGCGCCGCCCGGTTCATGGCCGACCTGCTGCGCGGCGCGGACTCCATGGGGCTGCCCGAGGCGATCCACCGGATCCGCGCACCCACGCTGGTCGTCTGGTGCGCCGACGACCCATGGGTCCCCCTCGAGCACGCCGACCGCTTCGTGGACGCGATCCCCGGAGCGCGCAAGGCGGTGATCGAGGGGTGCGGGCATATGCCGCAGGAAGAGCGGCCGCAGGAGTTCGTGGAGCTGCTCGCCGAGTTCCTGTAGGGCCACCAGGGTTAGGGAGCACCAGCACGGTCAGGGCCGTGCCGAACCCGTGCACAGGCACGGGCACAGGCACAGGCACGCTAGGCGTCGGACGTGCGATCGCCGTGCCCGAATGCGTACGGCCCTGTCCCTGGTTGTCGGCCGGAGCCCGCTACTTCTCGAGCGCGCCCAGCGACTCCTTGGCCTTCTGCGCGATGGAGGTCTGCCCGTACGTCTTGACCACCTTCTGCAGCGCCACGCGGGCCTGGTCCTTGCGGCCCCACGAGTCGTACATGCGGCCGAGGACGTACAGGACCTTGGCGTCGTGCTCGGGGCTCGGGGGCAGCGAGAGCGCGTCCTTCAGGATCGTCTCCGCCTCGGCGTAGCGGTGGTCGGACTTCTCGATCGCGCCCAGCAGCAGGCGCGAGCGCTTGCGCTCCTCGAGGGGGCGGCGGACGTC
>DATBIZ010000016.1:0-4126 GCA_036556645.1 Vicinamibacteria bacterium
TCCGTCTCACGATGTCCACGGCCTGCTCCGCGCGCGCGGCGAGCACGACGTCCGCGCCGCGCTCGCGCAGCGCGCCGGCGGTCGCCTCCGCGACCCCGGCGTCGCCGCAGACGACCAGCACGCTGACGCCTTCGAGCGACGGTCCCGGCGCGGCCGGCACGGCGGTCGGCGGCGGCTCGTCCGAGGGCCGGTCTTGGGCCAGGAGGGGCAGGCGGAGCGTGAACACGGCGCCCCGTCCGGTGCCGGGGCTCTCGACCATGATCGCGCCCGCATGCACCTCGGCGAGGTGCCGCGCGATGGCCAGGCCGAGCCCGAGGCCTCCCTGCCGGCGCGTCGGCGACGCGTCGCCCTGGCGGAACCGGTCGAACACGAACGGCAGGAACTCCGGTGCGATGCCCACGCCGTTGTCGGAGACGCTCAGGAGCGCGTCCGCGCCGCTGCGCCGGAGCGCGACCTTCACTTCGCCCCCGTCCGGCGTGAACTTGATCGCATTCGAGAGCAGGTTCCACACGATCTGCTGCAGACGGTCCGCGTCGCCGAGGACGGGTCCCGCCCTCGGGTCGAGCGCCACCCCGACGCGGATCGCCTTCGCCTGCGCCGTGAGCCGCAGCGCCTCGAGCGCCGCCTCCGCCACGGCTGCCATCTCGACGGCCCGCATCCGCACGTGCAGCTTGCCGCTGATGATCCGGGACACGTCGAGGATGTCGGCGATGATCTGGGTCTGGATCCGGGCGTTGCGGTCGATCGTCTCCAGCGCGCGCCGGGTGGTGCGCTCGTCGAGCCGGCCCGTCCGCAGCAGGTGCACCCAGCCCACGATCGCGTTGAGCGGCGTCCGCAGCTCGTGCGACAGGGTGGCCAGGAACTCGTCCGTGGTCCGGTTGGCGGCCTCGGCCTGCGCGCGGGCTTGCTCGGCCGCCGCGCGAAGCTCCTGCTCGGCCTGGCGGTTCAGCTCCTCACGCTGATGGCGCTCGGTGATGTCGAGCCCGACGGCCACCAGCCCGGCGAAGGAGCCGTTGGAGGCGTGCCGCGGTCCGCCCGAGATCAGCAGCCAGCGGTAGGCGCCGTCGCGGCGGAGCAGCCGCGCTTCCACCTCCCACGGGCGCCGGTCCCGCAGGCCGTTGTGGCAGGCGTCCACGAAGCGGCTGCGGTCGAGCGGGTGGACCAGCTCCAGCCACCCCTGCCCGAGCAGGTCCGCGCCCGCGCGCCCGGTGAAGGCGAGGGTCGCGCCGCCGACCGCATCCACCAGGCCGTCGGCATCCCAGGTCCAGGCCATCAGCGCGGCGTGCCCCGCGAGGGCCGCCAGGACCTCGCCGGACGGCGCGCACGGCTGCACGGCGACGTCGGGCGGCGCCACGGCACGCTCCGGAGCGGATTGGTCGGGGTCCATGGCGGGGGTGAGTCCAGGCTAACGCGGGCCCGGCGCGCCCTCAAGGCGGTCCGAGCGTTTCTGCCCCGGACCGGCCTCTCGCGCGTGTTAGCTTACCCGCGCGATAGGAGAAGCCGACCCGATGAGGAACGACGTGCTGGCGGTGGTCCGGGGAGTGCTGCTGCTGGCGGCGGCCATGCTGCTGCTCTCGCTCGCGCTGCTCGCCACGGACCTCTCGCGCGCCGGCTACCCGCTCGCGGACCTGCGCCTGCTCGGCGTGGCCGAGGCCCGCCACCTGACCAGCGTGTTCAGCCGGGCCTCGAACCAGCTCATGGCCATTGTGTTCACCGCCATCGCCATCGCGGTGCCCCTCACCGCGAACATGTACTCGCTGAAGTTCCTGGAGTTCTTCCTCAAGGACCGGGTGAACGCGGCGGTGCTGGTCTTCGTGGTCTTCACCAACGTCAACACCACCCTGCTCTCCTACGCGCTGAAGGACGACTTCGTGCCCACCACCGCGATCAACCTGCAGCTGGACCTCATGGTCCTGGGCGGCGCGCTGCTCTTCCCGTACGTCTACTACGTCTTCCGCTTCCTGCACCCGCAGACCCTGCTCGACCGGCTCGAGCGCGAGATCGCCTCGCACGTGGCGGCGGCGCGGCGGCCCTCGCAGGCGAGCGCGCGCCGCGCGCCCCTGGGCGAGGCGCTCGAGCACGTGGCCAGCGTCGGCATCCGCTCCATCGACCGCCTCGACCGCAGCACCGCCATCGAGGCCGTGCTCGCCATGGAGCGCGTGATGCGGGCGTACTGGCGGCGCAAGGCCGAGCTGCCGGGCGCCTGGTTCGAGGCGGAGGGCCGCACCTTCCTGAGCTTCTCCTCCGCCGCGCTGGACGAGGTGCGGAACAGCCGCGGCTGGGTCGAGATGAAGCTGCTCTCCCAGCTCCGGCAGATGATGAGCGGCGCCATCGGGCGCATGCACGACGTCACCAGCGCGGGCGCGCGCGCGCTGCGGCGGCTGGGCCTGGAGGAGGCGCCGCGCAAGGACTCCTGGCTGCGCGAGCTGGTGATGGAGTACTTCAACACGCTGATCCGCGCCGCGCTCAACGCCCGCGACGTGCGGACCGTGTTCGTGCTGTTCGACCAGTACCGGCTCCTGGCGGAGGCCCTGGAGGCCGAGCACCCGGACCAGGTGCTGGAGATCGCCTACTACTTCGAGTACTACGCCCAGGTCGCGCGCGACATGGGCCTGCCCTTCGTGGTGGAGGCGGTGGCCCACGACCTGGGCGCGCTGGTGCGGCACGCCTGGGAGAAGGGCGGCGTCAACCGCGAGCCGCTCCTGCGGCGTTTCCTGGGCTTCGCGGCCGGCGGCGCGGCCCTGGCCGGCGTGACGAAGGCGCAGGCGCTGCTCGCCAGCTACTTCCTGCTCGCGGGCCACGACGCGGCGGCGGAGGAGGTGGAGGCGAGCTTCCGCGGCCTCGACCCCGCCTTCGCGCGGCGCGTGAAGTCGGAGCTGCTGGACGTGCGGCGGGAGAAGTACTGGGAGGTCAACGAGCGCCGCCTGAACATGGACTACGTGCCGGAGCCGCAGCGCGAGAAGCTGCGCGAGTTCCTGGAGCGCGTGGCCCCCGCGACCTGAACCGCAGCGGGGCCAAATCGCCCAGGCTGCGCCGCAGGGGCCTACTCGTCCTCACCGTCCTCCCCGAGCGGGCGCACGAAGGCGGCGCGCACCGGCGGCGGCATGACGGAGTCCGCGCCGCGCACCGCCTTCCAGATGATCTCGTTCAGCTCCAGGTCCGGCGCCTGGTCCGCCTCCTCCAGGTTCATCGCCGTCGAGGCGGCCGCACCCGGCGCGTTCGGCGCGTTCATCTCGTCGAGCGGCACGCGCGCCTCGCGGCGGGCGTAGGGCGTGAGCACCGGCCGGGCCTGGAACGCGCCGTACATCGGGGTGGCCGCGGCGTCGTATTGGCTCATCGGCGGCAGGCCGAGGATCAGCTCGATCGTGCGCAGGACGCCGGAGGTCGTGTAGAGCGTGCTGTCGAGGGCGCCGCGCCGCGCGTAGGGGCTGATCACCAGCACCACCGAGCGGTGCGCGTCCACGTGGTCGGGGCCGTTCTGCGCGTCGTCCTCGATCACGAAGATCGCGGAGTCCTTCCAGAAGCGGCTCCCCGTGACCGCCTCGACCATGCGTCCCAGCGCGAGGTCGTTCTCGGCGACCATCGCGCGCGGCGTGGGAAAGCCGGGGCGCGTGCCGGCGGTGTGGTCGTTGCCGAGGCGCAGGATCGAGAGGCGGGGAAGGTTGCCGTCCGCCTCGAACCTGCGGAACTCCTCCAGCCACACGTCCACCCGGCGGTTGTCCGGCACGGACATGTCCCACGGCGGGTAGGTGGGGTGCACCAGGCCTTCGAGGCCCGGCACCGCCGCCTGCACGTCGCCCCGGCCGGTGTCGCGGCCGGTGTCGTGGGTGCGCGCCTCGGCGTAGCGGACCGCGAACTCGCCGTAGCTGCGCACGCTGACCCCCGCGCGCCGGCAGGCGTCCCAGATGTAGCCCTGGGCGGGCGCGGTGATGTTGCCGTACGGGTTGCGCATCTCGCCGCCGCCCTCGCTCAGGTACTTGGCGCCCCGCCGCCCGTAGTTCATCGGCCAGACCTTCTCCGTGAAGTCGGTGGCGTAGGCGCCGGTGGAGAACGAGTGGCCGTCGTAGCTGACCTCGGCGTCCACGTAGAAGTTGTCGAAGAGCACGAACTCGCGCGCCAGCGCGTG
>DATBIZ010000017.1:0-2097 GCA_036556645.1 Vicinamibacteria bacterium
GAGGAGCAACTCTTCGGCGAGGCGCCCGCGCCGGTGGCCGAGCGCATCCTCGTCCTGGTGAAGCCGGACGATCGGTGCAATCGGCTGGTGCGCCGCGCCTGGCGGTCCGCCCAGCGGCTGGCCGCGGAGCTCGACCTGCTCTACGTGGCCCCCCCGGGCGAGCCGCCGCGCGGCGAGGACAGGGAGCGGCTCGAGGCGCTGCGCCGGCTCTCCTCCATCCTCGGAGCAGCGTTCATCGTCGAGGAGGCGGACGACCTCGCCGAAGCCGCGGCGCAGGTGGCCGCCGAGCGCGGCACGACCTACATCCTGATGGGCCAGCCGAGCCCGCGGAACGCCCTCACGCGCCTGCGCGAGTCGCCGGCGGAGCGCATCATGCGGAAGCTGCCGGGGGTCGACATCCGGATCGTGGCGGATCCGCGCGCCTAATTTGGAACATCGGACGCTATTTGTTCTAATAGCCGCATGCGACCCGTCGCCCTCGCCCTGATCTGCCTCGCGGCCACCGCGGCGCCCGCCTCGGCGGCCGTCAAATTCGACCGGATGGACGGCTTCCGCTCCCCCGGGACGCCGGCCAAGTACAACAAGGTGGGCGTCCTCAAGATCGGGCCGAGAAGCGCAAAGAACATCCTCGTGCTGAACCCCGGCACCTCCGCGAGCGCCGCCTACTTCGCGCCGCTGGCCAGGGACGTCGTGGCCAAGGCGAGGGGCTGGCAGGTCTGGGCGGTCGAGCGCAGGGAGAACCTGCTCGAGGACCACAGCCGGCTGAATCGCGCCAAGACAGGCCACGCCACCGGGCGGCAGCTGTTCGACTACTACCTCGGCTGGCTCGCCGACTCGAGCATCTCCCCTCACTTCCGGCTCATCCCGGACGCTGAGGTCGGCTACGCGAAGCGCTGGGGCATGCGGGTCGAGATCGAGGACCTTCACCGCGTCGTTCAGGCCGCGAAGCGCGCCGGCCGGCACGTCGTGGTCGGCGGGCACTCGCTGGGCGGCACGATCACCACGGCGTACGCCACCTGGAACTTCCACGGTCGGCCGGGCGCGCGCGGGCTGTCGGGGCTCGTGTACATCGACGGTGGCAGCAGCCCCGACCCACTCACCCGCGCGGAGGCGCGGCAGCGGCTCGACGACCTCGGCGGCGGCTCGCCCTGGCTGGCCTTCGGCGGGATCGGCGCCCCGTTCAGCGGCCTCTTCAACTCGACCGGATCGCTGGGCGTCCTGATCGACCCGGACTCGCCCTCGCTCGGCCAGCAGTTCCCGTTGCTGCCCTCGAACCTGAAGCCGTCCATCCCCGTGACGAACGCCGGCCAGTACGGCTACGCGCTCGACACCGAGACCTCACCGGCAAGCCTCGCCGCGGCGCAGGCGCACCTCGGCCGGCTCGCGCCGAGCGGCGACCCGCGCGGGTGGGACGACGCCGGCGAGCTCACGCCGCTCAGGCGCTACGCGCGGCTGTTCTCGGGCTGGGGCCTGAAGGGACTCGACGGCACCGCCTGGTACCACCCGCTGCGGCTCACGATCGACGCGGGCGCCGTCGCGGCGGGCAACAGGAATCCGGCCCAGAAGCTGCTCGACGTGCGCGCGACGCACGGCGACGATCTGCCGAGGAGCCTCCGGATCTATGCGTTCGGCGCGGCGCTCGGGGGCGAGCGCGTCCTCGACGCCGCGCGGCTCCTCGCCACGCAGTCACGGATCCCGAAGCGCAACCTCACGCTGGTGGATCGCCACGCGACCTACGCGCACAACGACCCGAACTCGGCCGCGCCCAGGAAGAACGCCTTCCTGAAGGCCCTCCTGCCGTTCCTGCGCCGGATTGCGCGAAGATAGGACGCGATGAGCGCCGCCGCACGGGCCACGGCCCCGCGCAGGGGCCGCAAGGCCGCGGCCAGCCGGGAGGACGTGATCAGGGCCGCCACGCGCAACTACCTGCGCGGGCAGCGCGTCGACGTGCAGGGAATCGCGGCCGACCTCGGGCTCGGGCGCTCGACCGTCTACCGCTGGTTCGGCTCGCGCGAGGAGCTGATCGGCGAGGTGCTGGTGGCCGCGGCGGGGCCCCTGCTGGACGCGGCCCGCAGCGGCGCGCGCGGGCATGGCGGC
>DATBIZ010000018.1:0-7435 GCA_036556645.1 Vicinamibacteria bacterium
GCGGCCTGGCGCTGGGGCTACACCGTGTTCGCGGTGGCGGCCGCCGGTGCCGCGTTCTTCCTCGCCGCGCGCACGCCCGCCGGCCGGCTGCTCTGGATCGTCGGCGGCGCGGGCTGCGCCTGGCTCTTCGCCCGCGCGGGCGATTCCTCCGCCCTGGCGCCGGCCCATCGCCGCGCGTGCCGCGCCATGGCGCTCGTCTCGCTGGTGTTCCTGTACGCGGGCATCCACCTCGGCTCCTGGGACGGCCAGCTCGTCGAGCGGATCGCCGGGGTGCGAGGCGATGCGGCGCTCACGACCGCGCTCGCCCTGGCCGTGCTCGTGTGCGGCGCGGCGGCCTGGCGCTGGGGCTACACCGTGTTCGCGGTGGCGGCGGCCGGTGCCGCGTTCTTCCTCGCCGCGCGCACGCCCGCCGGCCGCCTGCTCTGGATCGTCGGCGGCGCGGCCTGCGCCTGGCTCTGCGCCCACGCGGGCGATTCCTCCGCTCTGGCGCCGGCCCATCGCCGCGCGTGCCGCGCCATGGCGCTCGTCTCGCTGGTGTTCCTGTACGCGGGCATCCACCTCGGCTCCTGGGACGGCCAGCTCGTCGAGCAGATCGCCGGCGGCCACCGCGACGCCCGCCCGAACGGCGCTCTGCGGACGATCAGCGCGGCGGCCACGGCCATCGTGCCGCTGGCCGTGCTCGCCTGGGGCGTGCGGTCACGCCGACGCTGGCTGATCGCGGCCGGCACCGCCGGCATCGCCGCCTCGCTGGTCACGCTGCGCGCCTACGTGCACGTCGCGCCGGTGTGGGTGGTGCTGATCGGGGGCGGCGCGGGCGCCCTCGCCCTCGCCGCGGCGCTGCGGCGCTTCCTCGAATCCGGCCCGGAGCGGGAGCGGCGCGGCCTCACCGCGGAGCCGCTCTTCGAGAAGGCCGGCGGCGACGGGGCGCTGGAGCTGGCGGTGGGCGCGGTGAGCTTCACGCCCGCCGCGCGTCCGGCGGAAGCGCCGGCGCTCGAGCCGGGCGGCGGCCGCTATGGCGGCGGCGGCGCGAGCGGCTCGTATTAGCCGCTCAGGGGCGCGGCACGATGCGCTCCCGGCCGTCCATGTAGGGCCGCAGCGCCTCCGGCACCACCACCGAGCCGTCCGCCTGCTGGTAGTTCTCCAGCACGGCGACCAGCGTGCGGCCCACCGCGAGCCCGCTCCCGTTCAGGGTGTGCAGGAAGCGCGGCTTCGCCTTGGGCTCGGGCCGGTAGCGCAGGTTGCCGCGCCGGGCCTGGAAGTCCGTGCAGTTCGAGCAGGAGGAGATCTCCTTGTATTCGCCCTGGCTGGGCAGCCAGACCTCGAGGTCGTAGGTCTTCGCCGAGTTGAAGCCCATGTCGCCGGTCGAGAGCAGCAGCACGCGATAGGGCAGCCCGAGCCGCTGCAGCACCTCGGCCGCGTCCCCCACCATCGTCTCCAGCTCGTCCATGGACGTCTCGGGCGTGGTGAGCTTCACCAGCTCGACCTTGTGGAACTGGTGGTTCCGGATCATCCCGCGCACGTCGCGCCCGTACGACCCCGCCTCCGAGCGGAAGCAGGGCGTGAACGACACGTACTTGCGGGGCAGCGTGCCCGCTTCGAGGATCTCCTCGGCGTGCAGCGCGGTCAGCGGCACCTCGGCGGTGGGGATCAGGAACAGCTCGCGGTCGCCCGCCCGCGTCTGGAACAGGTCCTCCTCGAACTTCGGGAGCTGGCCGGTCGCGGTCATGGTGTCGCGCGTGACGAGGTAGGGCGGGATCACCTCCGTGTAGCCGCGCTCGCGCGTGTGCAGGTCGAGCATGAACTGGATCAGCGCGCGCTCCAGCCGCGCCCCCGCCCCCCAGCTCACGACGAAGCGGGCGCCCGAGACCTTGGCCGCGCGCTCGAAGTCGAGGATGCCGAGGGCGGTGCCCACGTCCCAGTGCGGCTTCGGCGCGAACTCGAACCGCCGCGGCTCGCCCCAGCGGCGCACCTCGCGGTTGGCCGCGGCATCGCGCCCGGCCGGCACCTCGGGCGCGGGCAGGTTCGGGAGCTGGAGCAGCACGCCGCGCAGCCGCGCCTCGGTCTCCTGCAGGCGCGCGTCGAGCTCCTTGATCTCGTCGGAGACGCCCTTCATCTCCGCCTTGAGCTCCGCCGCGTCCTCCCGCGCCTTGCCGCGGCGCGCGATCTCCTCGCCCACCACGCGCTGCCGGTGCCGCAGCTCCTCGACCCGCTGCAGCCGCCGGCGCCGCTCCTCGTCCAGCGCCCAGGGGTCGCCCGCCGCCAGCACCTGCTCCTCGCCCAGCCCGCGCGCGGCCATCCGCTCCATCACGCGCGCGCGGTCTTCGACCAGCAGCTTCAGGTCGAGCATCGCGCGCGAGAATAACACGCGCGTTCGGGGCCCGTGCTAGCATCGAAACCAGCCATCATGCGCATCCGCAAGGCCGTTTTCCCCGCGGCCGGGCTCGGCACGCGCTTCCTTCCCGCCACCAAGGCGCAGCCGAAGGAGATGCTGCCGCTGGTGGACAAGCCGATCATCCAGTACGTGATCGAGGAGGCGGTGGCGGCGGGGCTGCAGCAGATCATCATCGTCACCGGCCGCGGCAAGAACGCGATCGAGGACCACTTCGACACGTCCTACGAGCTGGAGAAGCTGCTGGAGACGCGCGGCAAGACCAACCTGCTCGAGCAGGTGCGCTCGGTCTCGAACATGGTGACGGTGGCGTACGTGCGCCAGGGCGAGGCGCTCGGGCTGGGGCACGCCGTGCTGGTGACGCGCGACCTCGTGGGCGACGAGCCGTTCGCGGTGATGCTCGGGGATGACATCATCGACAGCGACGTGCCCTGCATGAAGCAGATGGTGGACGTGTTCCACCGCTACGAGGGGCCGGTCGTCGCGGTGCAGCAGGTGCCGAGGAGCGAGATCTCCGCCTACGGCGTGATCGACGCGCAGCCGGAGAAGGACGACGACCGCGTGTACCGGATCCGGGACCTGGTGGAGAAGCCGCCCGCGGGCAAGGCGCCGAGCGACCTGGCGATCATCGGCCGCTACATCCTCACGCCGGACATCTTCGAGGCGCTGGTGCAGACGCAGAGCGACGAGGGCGGCGAGATCCAGCTCACCAACGGCATCCGCAAGCTGCGCGAGAAGCGGCCCATCTGGGGCTACCGCTTCCAGGGCGTCCGGCACGACGCCGGCAACAAGCTCGGCTTCCTGAAGGCGACGGTGGAGTTCGCGCTGAAGCGGCCGGACCTGGGCGGCCCGTTCCGCGAGTACCTGAAGGGACTGAAGCTCTAGCTGCTCTTGGCCGCCTTGGTGGCGGTCGTGGACGACGACGAGTCGCCGCCCGAGGTGCTCGCTCCGCCGCTGGTCGCCTTGTCCTTGCTCCCGCCGTCCTTGCTGCCGCCGTCCTTGCTGCCGTCGGTGGAGGACGCCGCCTTGCCGCCGTCCTTCGACCCCGCCTCGCCGCCGCCGGAGGACTTGCGCGCGTAGTCGGTGATGTACCAGCCGGTGCCCTTGAACTGGATCGCGGGAGCGGAGAGGAGCTTCTGCACCTCCTCGCCGCAGGTCGGGCAGACGGACAGCGGCGCGTCCGAGAACTTCTGGATGATCTCGAACCGCCCGCACCGGCCGCACTGGTACTCGTACAGGGGCAAATTGGCCCTCCAGGGGCCGATTCTAGCACTCCCGCCGAGGAGTGCCCGGCCAGGGCTAGTCGACGGCCTGCAGGACGAGGATCACGATCGCCACGATCAGGAAGATCGTCAGCAAGGTCTTGATGTCGTGGTCGAGCGCCGCGACCGGGTCGGTCTGGAGGGCCGCCGCGCGGGCGGCCAGGTCCCGGAGCTCGTCGTCGGAGAGCGTGGCCGCGGCGGCGCGGACGCGGTCGAGGTCCACGCCGGCGCGGGCGGCGGCCGCCTCGGCGTGCGGCGACGCGAGCGCGCCGGCCACCAGCGCGTGGTCCCGCTCACGCGCGGCGGCGGCCTCGCGCAGGCGCTGCTGCGCGGTGTCCGGGGCCACCAGGTGGTCCGAGGCCGTGGCGGGCACCGCCGTGGCCAGCGCGGCGACGAGCGCGACGAACGCAGGGGCCGTCCGCATCATGTGTCCTCCCGGGCGCGAGGCCCTCGACAGCCGGCCACAGGATACGGGCGGCGCCGCGGTTGTCAACGGACGCCGGCGAACCCCGGTCAGGCGATCAGGATGATCAGGATGATCGCGGCCACCGCGATCGCCCCGATGTAGATCACCTGGCGGTCGATGGCCCCCGCCACGGGATCGCCCTGGAGCGCGGCGGCCCGGGAAGCCAGCTCCTGCAGCTCCGCGTCCGAGAGCGTGGAGAGCGTCCCCCGCACCGCCGACGCGTCCACGCCGAGGGTGGCCAGCGCCGCCGCGCCCTCGCCGGACGCCACGAAGGAGTCGACCGCCGCCAGGTTGCGCGCGCGGCCGGACTCGGCGGCGAGGAGCCGTTGCTCGGCCGTCCGGGAGCTGACCAGATGGTCTTCGGCGATGGCGGGCGCAGCCAGGGCGGCCAGGACGGCGAGAGCGGCGAGCGGGCGGTGCATGGTGGGCCTCCTGGATTCACCGTAGCACGCACGCTTCGTGGATACCGGGAGCGCCTTCGATTGTCCGCGGCCCCCGCCCTAGTGCACCTCCGCCCAGCTCGACCCCACCCGCGCGTCCACCACCAGCGGCACGTCCAGCGGCAGCGCGCCCTCCATCACCTCGCGCACGAGCGTGCGTGCCTTCTCCGCCTCCTCCTCGGGCACTTCGAGCAGCAGCTCGTCGTGGATCTGGAGGATCAGCCGCGAGCGCATCCCCCGCTCGCGCAGCTCGCGGTGGAGGTCGATCATCGCCTTCTTGATCAGGTCGGCGGCCGAGCCCTGCACCGGCGTGTTCATGGCCTGGCGCTCGGCCTCCATGCGCACCTGGAAGTTCGGGGACTTGAGGTCGGGCAGCCGGCGCAGCCGGCCCAGCAGCGTGCGCACGTGCCCGGTCTGGCGCGCGCGGGCGATCGTCTCGTCGATGAAGGCGCGCACCTGGGAGAAGCGGGCGAAGTAGGCCTCGATGAAGGCCTCGGCCTGCTTCTGGGGCACGCCGAGGTCCTTGGCCAGGGTGAAGGCGGTCTTCCCGTAGAGCAGCGCGTAGTTGACCATCTTGGACACGCGCCGCTGCTCGTCGGGCGGCACCGGCGAGAGCGGCCCGAAGACCTCGCGCGAGGTCCGGTCGTGGACGTCCTCGCCGCGCCGGAAGACCTCGATCAGCGTCGGGTCCTTCGACAGGTGCGCCAGCACGCGCAGCTCGATCTGGCTGTAGTCGGCGGAGAGCAGCAGCCAGCCCGGATCGGCCACGAACGCCTCGCGGATCTTGCGCCCCTCCGCGGTGCGGATCGGGATGTTCTGCAGGTTCGGGTCCGACACCGCGATGCGGCCGGTGGCGGCCACGGTCTGGTGGAACGTGGCGTGGATGCGCCCGGTGTCGGGGTTCACCAGCGCGGGCAGCGCGTCCACGTAGGTGCTCTTGAGCTTCTGCACCGAGCGGTAGTCGAGGATCTTGCGGCAGATGTCGTGGTGCTGCGCCAGCTCCTCGAGCACCTCCTCGGCCGTGCTCTGCGCGCGCGTCTTCGCCGTCTTCTTGGCCGAGCGCAGGCCGAGGCAGTTGAACAGCACGTCGCGGAGCTGGATCGGCGAGTTGATGTTGAACTCGCGCCCCGCCAGCTCGTAGACCTGCCGCGTCAGCGCCGCGAGCTGCCCCTCCATGTCCCGGCTCATCTCGGCCAGGTAGGGCAGGTTCACGCGCACGCCGACCGTCTCCATGTCCGCGAGCACCTCGACCAGGGGCAGCTCCATGGTGTGGAACACGTCGGCGAGGCCTTCCTCCTCCACCCGCGCGGTCATCGGCGCGGACAGGCGCAGGGTCAGATCCGCCTCCTGCGCGGCCGTGCGCGCCACCTCCGCGAGCGGCGCCCCCTCCGCGCCGCCGTCGAGCAAGGGCCCCGCCGGGCGCGCGCGCTCGGCCAGGTACTCGAACGCGAGGTCCTCGATCGTGGTCGTGCGCCGGCCGGGGTTCAGGAGGTACGAGGCCACGAACGTGTCGAAGGCGAGCCCCGCGTAGCCCACCCCGGCGCGCCGCAGCGCCACGCGGTCCACCTTGCTGCGGGCGCTCAGCTTGCGCACCGCCGCGTCCTCGAACAGCGGCCGCAGCAGCTCCAGCGAGCGGGCGGGCGGCAGCGCCTCGTCCAGCTCGAACGGCGAGTGCACGAAGGGCACGTAGACGGCGCGGCCGGGCTCCGCGGCCAGGCCCAGGCCCAGGATCCGCGCGCGCATCGGGTCGCGCTCGGAGCGCACCAGCGACACCGAGAGCTGCCCGGCCTGCCGCGCACGGTCCACGAACGCGCGCAGGGCGCCCTCGGTGGTGACCAGGTCGTGCACGGTGCCGGTCGGGGTGGGCTCGGGAGCGAACTCCTTGGCCAGGGCCACGAACTCGAGCTCGGTGAAGAGGCGGTGCGCCGCCGCCTGGTCGGGCCGGCCGCGCCGCAGCCGCTCCAGCTCGAGCGTGACGGGCACGTCCGCGCGCAGGGTGACGAGCTGCTTCGAGAGGCGCGCCGAGTCGGCGTGCTGCCGGAGCCCCTCGCGGTAGGCCGCGCGCTTGACCTTCTCCGCGTTCGCCAGCACGCCCTCGAGCGTCCCGTATTCGGCGACGAGATCGCGCGCGCCCTTCTCGCCGATGCCGGGCACGCCGGGGACGTTGTCCACCGAGTCGCCGACCAGCGCCAGCACGTCCACCACCCGCTCGGGCGGCACGCCGAACTTCTCCTCCACGGTCTTGCGGTCGTACAGCGTGGACCCCGAGCCCTCGCGGCCCGGGTTGAGCACCCACACCACGTCGCTCACCAGCTGCAGCAGGTCCTTGTCGCCGGATACGACCATCACGCGGTAGCCCTGCTCGACCGCCTGCCGCGCCAGCGTGGCGATCACGTCGTCGGCCTCGTAGCCGCGCACGTCGAGGCGCGGCAGGCCGAATGCCTCGCACACCCGGTAGACGTACGGGAGCTGCACCGCCAGGTCGTCGTGCATCCGCCGGCGCGTGGCCTTGTACTCGGCGTACTGCTCGTGACGGAACGTCGCGCCCGGCAGGTCGAACGAGATGCCGACCCATTCCGGGTCCTCGTCCTGATACAGCTTGCGCAGCATCGTGGTGAACCCGTAGACGCCGCCGGTGGGCAGCCCGCGGCTGGTGGCCAGCCCGCGGATCGCGAAGAACGCACGGTGGACCTGGGCGCTTCCGTCGATGAGGTAGACCGTCTTCTCGCGGCGGGGCATCGGGGAACCGTCCATGTTATCGCCTCGGGTGCCGCGGGGCCGTTCGGGGCTAAGATGCCCCGACCCCTGATGCTCCCCCGCCTCGCCGCCCTGCTCCTCCTCCTGGCCGGCCTCCGCTCCTGCGTCGCCTACGAATACG
>DATBIZ010000019.1:0-3119 GCA_036556645.1 Vicinamibacteria bacterium
CGTGGCCGTGCTGGGGGCGCGCGTGGCGCAGACCCTCTACCCGGGCCAGGACGCGGTGGGCCGGGAGGCGCGCGTGCGCGGCCAGCCCTTCGAAGTGATCGGGGTGCTCGAGCCGAAGGGCGTGCAGCCCGACGGCTCCGACCAGGACGGCAACGTCTTCATTCCGATCCGCACGGCCCTGCGGCGCGTCTTCAACACGGCCTGGCTCACCGCGGTCTTCGTCTCGGTGGCCGACCCGGCGCGCATGCGCGAGGCCGAGGCGGCCGTGCGGGAGCTGCTGCGCGAGCGCCATCGCCTCGCCCCCGGCGCGCCCGACGACTTCGCGGTGCAGGACCAGGTGCGGCTGCTGGCGATGCAGCGGGCGGCCGTGGAGGGAGTTACGCTGCTGACCGCGGGGCTCGCCGCCGTGGCGATGCTGCTGGGCGGCGCGGGGATCCTGGCGCTGATGTTCCTGAACGTGAAGGAGCGGACGGCCGAGATCGGGCTGCGGATCGCGGTCGGCGCGCGGCCGCGGGACGTGCTCGTGCAGTTCCTGGGCGAGGCGGCCCTGCTGGCGCTGGGCGGGTGGACCGCCGGAGCCGTGGCCGCCGCCCTCGGCGCCGCCGCGTTGGCGCTCGGCACGAAGTGGGCCGTCGCGCTGCCGGCGGAGGCGGCGGCGGCGTCGCTGCTGATGGCGGTCGTGACCGGGGTCGCCGCGGGCGCCCTCCCGGCGCGGCGGGCCGCGCGGCTGCCCCCCGTCCGTGCCCTGGGCATGGCCCTATAGAAGAAGATGGCGCCGCCCCGCACGCGCGTGCTCCTGATCGACGACGACGAGGCCCTCTGCGGCCTCCTGACCGAGTACCTCGAGCCGTTCGGCTTCGCGGTGAAGGCCGCGCACCATCCCGAGGACGGGCTGCGCGCGCTGCAGGCCGACCCGCCGGACATCATGGTGCTCGACGTGATGATGCCGGGCATGGACGGCTTCGCGGTCGTGCGCAAGGTGCGCGAGACCAGCCGCGTGCCGATCGTGATGCTGACCGCGCGGGGCGGCGTGATGGACCGCATCGTCGGGTTGGAGCTGGGCGCCGACGACTACCTGCCCAAACCTTTCGAGCCGCGCGAGCTGGTGGCGCGGCTGCAGGCGGTGCTCCGCCGCGGAGCACAGCCAGGGACGGCCCAGACCGTGAAGCTCGGGGCGCTCGAGGTGGACTGGGAGGCGCACGCGGCGCGCCTGGGCGGCCGGCCCCTCGACCTGACCGCGGCCGAGTTCGCGCTGCTGAGCCTCTTCGTCCGGAACCGGCGCTCGGCCCTCACCCGCGACCGCATCCTGGAAGCGACGCGCGGCCTCGACTGGGAGGCGTACGACCGCTCGATCGACGTCCTGGTCTCGCGCCTGCGCCAGAAGCTCGGCGACGACCCGCGCCACCCCACCTTCATCAAGACCATCCGCGGCCACGGCTACCGGTTCATCGGCGGCGGCGATGACTGAGGCGGCCCCGCCCGTCCACCGGTCGGTGTTCGCCCGGCTCGTCCTGATCATGCTCGCGATGGCGTTCTGCATCATGGGCATGGTCGTGATGTTCTTCCTGCACGTGGTGAACCCGCTGGTGGGCGCGTCGGTGGACCGCGTGCTCGGCGACTACGCGCGGCGGATCGCCGCGGAGCGTCCCGATCGAGACCAGGCGAGGCGGCTGGCCGCACGGCTGCACGTCCAGGTCCGCTACCAGGGCCCGCTGGGCGCGTGGACCACGGACGAGAGCCTGCCCACCATCGTCCAGGCCCGAGCGGAGAGGCCGAGCAGCCCCTGGATCCGTCCGGCCTGGGGTCATGGGCGCTACCTCGTGGACGCGCCGGACGGAGGCCACTACTTCTTCGCCTGGGACTTCGGCCGCCGCGCGCGCGCCGCCCACGACCGGCTGCTGGTGATGCTGCTGGCCGCGATGATCCTGGTCTTCTTCGCCGCCCACGTCGTGTTGCGGCGCGCGCTGCGGCCGCTGCGCGCGCTGCAGGACGGCGTGGCGCGGCTCAGCGCGGGCGACCTCGACGTTGCCCTCGAGAACCGCACCCGCGACGAGTTCGGCGCCCTCACCGACGCGTTCAACGGCATGGCGGCGCGCGTCAAGGAGATGGTCCGCGCGCGCGACCAGCTCCTGATGGACGTGAGCCACGAGCTGCGCTCGCCGCTGACGCGCCTGAAGGTCGCGCTGGCCCTCCTGCCGGACAGCGCGAAGAAGGCCCAGGCCGAGGCGGACGTCGCGGAGATGGAGGCCATGACCGCCGAGCTCCTCGAGCTGGAGCGCCTGCGCGACGGGCGCGCGCTGCGCAGGAGCCGCCACGACCTGGTCGCCCTGATGCGCGAGGCGGCCTCCCCGCACGAGGCGGGACCGCCCGGCGTGCGCGTGGCCGCCTCGCCGCCGGAGATCGCGCTGGACCTCGACGCGGACGGCGTGCGCACCGTGCTGCGCAACCTGCTCGACAACGCGGTCAAGTACTCGCTGCCGGACAGCCGCGCGGTCGAGCTGACGGCGGTGCGGGACGACGGACGGCTGGTCGTGAGCGTCAGCGACGACGGACCGGGGATCCCGGAAGACGACCTGCAGAGCATCTTCGAGCCGTTCTTCCGCGTGGACCGCTCGCGGTCGCGGAAGACCGGCGGCTACGGCCTCGGCCTCAGCATCTGCAAGCGCATCGTGGAGGCGCACGGCGGCAGCATCGCGGCGTCGAACAACGCCGGCCGCGGCGCGCGCTTCACGCTGACGTTTCCGGCCTCGTCCGGCGCGTGATGGGTTGACAGGGCGCGGCGGCGCGGCGGATCATCCGAGCCGATACCGTCTCCAACCCTGCAGCGCCCGCGGCTTGCTTCCGAGAGGTGCCTTTCCATGAGTCTCCCGCGAATCCACTCCGCCGCGCGAGCGTGGCTCGGCTGCGCCGCCGCCCTCGCCTTCGGGTCCCACGCCGAGGCCGCCTCCCCGGCCACGGCCACCTTCGAGGGCGGCGCGCCGGCCGGCTTCTACGTCTTCAACGGCGGCGCCAGCTCGGTCACGACCGCGGCGACCGTGGTCGCCCCGGGCGACCCGTTGACGCGGCCGGGCCAGGCGGGGCCCAACACGGCGCTCACCGTGCAGTTCACCATCGGCGAC
>DATBIZ010000020.1:0-12593 GCA_036556645.1 Vicinamibacteria bacterium
GGCGCGCGGCACGTCGCGCGCCTCCGCAGCGCCGCCGCCGAGCACCAGCCGCTCCGCCTCGCGCGCGTCCACCGCCGGCAAACGCGTGGCGACCGCCAGCGAGAGGTCCAGGTTGAGGTACAGGCGCCGCCGATGGAGCGCGAGGAACGGCGGCGCGTCCGGGGGCAGGACGCCGGCGGCGGCCGCCACCGCGCGGAAGCCCTGCTCGAGGAACCAGCCCACCGTGGTCCAGGTCAGCGGGGTGAGGGCGCCGGGCAGCACCTCGCCCACGTTCGCGCGCGTGAGCCGGCGCAGGCGCGGATCGGGCACGTCTTCGTCCGCGGCGGTGATCGGCCGCGACTGCAACAGCACCGGTCCTTCGGGGGCGAGGGCCCACTCCACGTCCTGCGGCGCGCCCAGCAGGCGCTCGGCGGCGAGTGCGAGCGCCACCACCGCGTACAGCGTCGGCTCGTCCACCGCCGGCGCGGCGTCCGGACCGCTGCGGAGGCGCCCGCTCGCACGGTCGAGCACGTAGCGCTCCGGCGCGCCGCGCCCGCCGACCACCCCGCCCGCCCCGCGCTGCGCCTCGACCACCAGCGCGCTCGCGTCGCGAGGGTCGCGGGTGAAGACCACGCCGGAGACCGGCGCGGCGACGAAGCGCTGCACGAGCACGGCCAGCGGCGCCTCCGCGGCCTCGCCCATCGCCCGCGCGTAGGGTGCGGCCCGGCGCGCCGAGCGCAGGCACGCGCGTGCCGCCTCCACCACGGCCTCCTCGCCGTGCACGTCGAGTATGGTCGCGAACTGGCCGGCGAAGCTGGCCGCGGCGCCGTCCTCGACCACCGACGACGACCGGACCGCCACCGGACCGCCCAGCTCGTGATAGGCCGTGCCCAGCTCCGCGCGCCAGTCGGGATCGTCCGGTGAGGCCCCCGGGGGCAGCACGAAGCCGTCGGGCACGGGCAGGCCCGCGCGGCGCAGGCGCGCGAGCACGAAGGCCTTCGCGCCCGCGCGGTCGCGGTCCCGGTCGTCGAGCGTGCGGAGCCAGGCGACCTTCGCCACGTCAGCGCCGGCGCGGGTTCAGCGGGAGGCGCCGGCGGTGGAGGGGCTCGCGGACGGCCCGCCCGCGATCCGGAACGGCTTCGCGCCGGCCGGGGCGCCGCCGAGCGTCACCTCGAGGCGGTGCTCGCCGGAGGGCCAGGCCGACGTGTCGCGCGCCTTGAAGTTGATCACGCGCGCGCCCGCGGGCACCACCAGCTCTTCCTCGCCTTCGTCCTGGCCGGCCGGGCCGCGCCAGGTGAGGCGCACCTCGGTGCCCGGCGAGATCGGCTGCACGTCGAGCGAGACGAACAGCGGCTCCCCCGCGGTGAAGGTCTCCGTGGGCGCCGCCACCGTGCCGTCCGGGTTGATGCTCTTTCCGAACGCCAGCGAGCGGACGACCACCTGGCGCACGGCCTCGGCCGGAGCGGCCGCCGCGCTCGGCGACGGCGCGGCCGGGGAGGCGGCGGGCGCGGGGGCCTCGCCGCGGCGGCAAGCCAGTCCACCGGCGACGGCCGTGACGAGCAGGACGCCGGCTGTCGTGAGGCGTGTCGTCATGGTGCGCGCTCCTTGATCTCACCCGACCCTACCACGGCCGCGTGAAGAACTCCCAGACCAGCACTGTGCCCAGGAACACAAGGACCAGCGTGGCCTCGTGCGGCGCCACCGCCTTCACGCGGTGCCAGGCCCAGGCCGCTCCGAGCAGCACCGGCACCATCAGGGCCAGGGCGAGGAAGGCGGCGTTGAAGGTGAGCTGGCCGTGCCAGGCGCCGAGCGGCGCGGGGCCGAGGATGCCGCCGAACAGCAGGAACAGGTGCAGCACGTACACGAGCAGGGTCTCGTGGCCGAGCAGGGCCAGCGCGCGCGTGCCCGGCCATTCGCGCACCGCGTACCACTCGACCGCGCGCAGGATCAGCAGGAGGCCGCCCAGGCGGATCAGCGCGTAGCCGGGCGACACGCCCCAGAACCCGACCACGCCCTTCAGCGCCAGCGCGATCAGCGCACCGCAGCCGATGAAGGCGAGGCCGCCGATCACCGCGCGCCGCCGCCGGACCTCGGGGTACTGGCGGCCGAGCAGCGCGCCGGCCACGGTCCCCGCCAGGACGAACGCGGCGTAGGGGAAGATCGGGAACTGCGAGGGCGCGACACCCTGGTCGAGGTAGGCGCCCAGCGCGAGCGGCACGCGCGCGGAGACGCCGGAAGCCCAGACGAACGGGCCCGCCCCCAGCACCAGGACCGCCGCGACCGCGGCGGCGACGTTCCAGCGCCGCCCCGCCACCCATTGCAGGGCCAGCACGAAGAGCTGGCTCACCGCGATCACGTGCAGGGCGTGGCAGGCGAACATCGCCGCCTTCTCGGCCGGCGTCGCCTCCAGCGCCGTCTTCCAGACGGACAGGTACGGCAGGTGCAGCATGTAGCCGGCGCCGAGCACGAACAGCAGCCGCCGCGCGCGCCGCACGGTGGCCTTCCAGGAGAGCGGCGAGCGCGGGAAGCCGGCCACGAAGCCGGAGGCGAACAGGAAGCCGGGCGCGGTCGAGCCGTGGAACAGGAGCTGGAACTGGTAGCCGACGGTCTGCCGCAGCGCGGGCTGCAGCAGCGAGTCGAACAGGTGCCCCTGCACCATCACCAGCGCCATCAGGCCGCGAAAGGCGTCGATGTAGAGCTCGCGGCGGTGGCGCGGCCGCTTGCGGCGCTCGACCCCGTCCCAGGTGGAGACCGGTCGCGGGACGAAACGGACGGCCGCGGTGGCCATCAGCTCGGGCGTGGGCCGCTCGGGTCCGCGCCGCGGCCGGCGCTCAAGGGGCGACGATGCCGCCCTGGGCGGCCTGCTGGACGTGCTCGAGCAGCATCGCCTCCGGTCCGGCGCCCACGAACTCGCGCGTGTCGCCGACCACGGTCTTCGGCACGGAGGAGACGCGGTAGCGCTGCGCCAGGTCGGGGAACCCCGTCACCTCGATCCCGTCCGCGGTGATCTGGTCGCTCTCGATCGCGAAGCGGTAGGCCAGGCGGACCGCCCGGGGGCAATACGGTCAAGTGGGCGTCGAGAAGACCTGGATGTGCACCGGCTGCGTGACCTGGGCCAGCGCGGTGCGCGTGGCCTCGCTGAGCCCGCTCTGGCCGCTGGAGACGTCCAGGATCAGGTCCACCAGCGCGCCGAACTCGTACCCGGCGGGCAGCCCGTAGAAGCGCACGCCGTAGTCCTTCTCCGCGCCGAGCACGGCCACGGCCGGGATCCGCGCGATCCCCAGCTCCTTCGCCTTCTCCGCGTCGAGCACGAAGTTGTACGACTCGGCGGTCAGCTTGGGGTCGAGAGCGCCCAGCTCCTCGACCAGCCTTCGCACCTGCTCCGACTCCGGGTCGGCCAGCGCCTGCGAGAACACGGCCAGGCGCACCGGGTTGACCAGCCGCGCGAACTCGTCCTTGAGCTGCGCCGTGACCTCGTCGCCGAGGAGAGCCATCGTGGAAAGTATATCGGGCCTGGGTTCCCTTGCCGCGGAGGCGGGGAGGACGTGGAGGTCGTTACCGTCACGACAGCCACCAGGTCCCGATCGCCAGCGTGAGCAGGGTCACGGGCACGCCCACCTTCAGGTATTCGCCGAAGGTCAGGGGCGACACCTTGCGCGCGCCTTCCGCCACGATCAGGTTCGCGATCGAGCCGACCAGGGTCAGGTTGCCGGCGAGCGTGGACGACATGGCCAGCACCAGCCACGCCCGGCGCGGATCCGGCAGGTCGGGGACGAGCGGCGTGAACAGCATCACCGCCGGCACGTTCGACACCAGGTTCGACAGCACCGTGGACGCGGCGGCGAGCGCCGCCGGGCTGCGCACCTCGCGCGCGCCGAGCGCGTCGAAGGCGAGGTCGGCCAGGCCGGCCGCCCGCGCCGCGCCCACCACCACGAACAGCCCGGCGAACAGCGTCAGCAGGTTCCAGTTGATCTCGAGGAACACCTTCTCCGGCTTCACGCGCCGGGTGAGGAGCAGCGCGGCGCCCGCGGTGAGCGCCACCATCGAGACGTTCGCGCCCGCGAAGAAGAAGGCGAGCATGGCGGCGGCCGCGGCCAGCGTCTTCGCGGTCAGGAACCCGTGCAGCCGGACGCGCGGGTGCGCCGGCTGCGCGAAGGGCCGCGCCATCTCGCCGCGGTAGACCAGCGCGATCACCGCGAACACGCCCAGGAGGCCGAGCGCGGCCACGGGGGCCAGCGCGCGGAAGAACTCCGCGTAGGGCAGCCGCGAGGCCACCCCGATCAGCATGTTCTGCGGGTTCCCGGTCAGGGTGGCCACGCTGCCGACGTTGCTGGCGGTGGCCAGCGCGAGCAGGTACGGTGTCGCGCGCACGCCGAGCGCGGCCGTCACCTCGAGCACCAGCGGCGTCAGCGCCAGGCACACCGTGTCGTTCAGGAACAGGGCGGACAGCACGCCGGAGAGCCCCACCAGCCCGGCCAGGAGCTGCCGCGGCGTGCGCGCGCGGCGCGCGACCGCGACGCCGGCCCAGCGGAAGAAGCCGGCCAGGCGCAGGTGGCCGACCAGCACCATCATCCCGAAGAGCAGGACCAGCGTGCCCATGTCCACGAGCCGGTACGCCTCGTCCGGCGTCACCACGTGGAAGGCGACCATGAACGCGGCGCCGACCACCGCGGCGCCGGTGCGGTCGAGGCGCAGCCCCGGCAGCCGGCCGAGGCCGACCACCACGTAGGTGGCCACGAACACGACCGCGGCCGCGGTCAGGACGCTAGACCCATTTCGGGAACCAGGTCCACGGCCGCACGCCGCCGCCGAGGTCCTGGTAGTACCAGCCCTGCGGCACCGGCAGCGCGGCCAGGAACGGATAGAAGAAGAGGAAGAGCACGACCACGACCGCCACGTAGGCGCGGGCGGCCGCCCGCAGGCGACCGTCGTCCCAGAAGCGGTCGAGCAGCATGCCCAGGCTGAGGCAGGCGTAGGGGATCGCCTCGAACAGGTAGTGGTTGTAGTTGAGCGTGCGCGGCGAGATGCCCCAGGGCAGGTACAGCGCGAAGAACCCCGCGCCGGCGAACGTGCGCGCGAAGTGCCGCTCGCGCAGCCCGGTGACCAGCGCCCACAGGCTGACCGGCACCGAGGCCCACCACAGCGCCGGGTTGCCGATGGCCACGATCCCGTGGATCGTGGACTCCGCCTGCTCGAAGTGGTACCAGGTCGGCCGGTAGAGCCACGGCCAGGTCCACCACGCGCTGAAATACGGGTGCTCCGCGTTCAGGTTCGCGTGGTAGTTCCACACCTCCACCTGCAGGTTCCAGAGCTCTCTCCAGGTCTGCCAGGGCGGCAGCCCGGGACGCAGGTAGACCAGCGGCAGGTAGCTGGCGCCGTAGACGGCGAGCGGGATCACCGCGAAGGCCAGCAGCACCAGCCCGACCTCCCGGGGGCGGAACAGCCGCCGCCGGCGCACGGCCAGGAGCACACCCCCGAGGAAGGCGGCCGCCCACAGGCTGGTCCACCGCGTGGAGATCGCCAGGCCCAGCACGGCTCCCAGGGAGAGCATGCCGCCCAAGGGCAGCCGCTCCGCGTGCGCCACCCGCAGCACCAGCAGCGCCGCCGTCACCTGGAAGAGCACCGCGAAGATGTTGGTCATCGCGATGCGGCTCTGCACCAGGTAGACGCCGTCGCAGAGCAGCAGCACGGAGGCGAGCAGGGCGGCCCGCTCGCGCTCGAGGACCCGGCGGGCGAGCAGGAAGAAGACCGGCGCGAGCGCGATCCCGGCCAGCGCGACCACGATCCGCCAGCCCCAGGCGTGGTAGCCGAACGCGTGCACGCCGAGCGCGATCAGCAGCTTGGCCGTCGGCGGGTGCACCCACTCGGTGGGCTCCGCTCCCTGCAGGTACTGCAGCGCGGTCTTCGCGTGGTAGACCTCGTCGAACACCTCGGCGGGCGGGTAGCCGAGGCGGGGCAGACGGAACGCCGCCGCCACCGCCGCCAGCAGCAGCGCGAGGAACAGGTCGCGGGAACGCCCGCGCGCGGGCAGCCTCACGGCCGTGGATTATACGGAGCGCCTCAGCCGCGCGGACGCCCGCCCCGCGAGAGCAGCTCCAGCGCGTAGGCGATCGGCACCCCGAACGAGTTGCCGCCGAAGCGCGGGAGCACCGCGTACTCGACCGCGATCACCTCGCCGTGCTTGTTGAACACCGGCCCGCCGCTGCCGCCCTGCGTGGTCGGCGCGTCGTACACGACGTCGCTGACCGTGATGTCGCCGATGTGACCCTGCGTGGTGGAGGGCCGGATCAGGCCGCGCAGGCTCAGCGCCTCGGTGACGCGGTCCGAGCTGGCGCCGTGCGTTTCGAGGATGTGTTGAACCACCGACGTCTCGGCCTTGGCCAGGATCGCCTCCAGCCCGGCCGGATAGCCGAGCACGACCACCGGCTGTCCCGCCACCGCGCCCGCGCGCGAGCGGTCGAGCGGCAGCACGGGCACGCGCGAGCCGGCCAGGTCCACCCGCAGCAGCGCGAGGTCCACGGTGTCCGACCGGCGCTCGACCCGCGCCACGAACGGCTCGCGCTGCTCCGGGAAGAACACGCGCAGCGAGACGAGCCTCGGCCGGTAGCCGGCCTCCTGCAGGCCCTCCGCGGTCTCGTCGTTCCACCACGGCTCCGCGAGGTGGCGGTTGGTCAGGATCAGCCCGCCCCCCTCGACCAGGAAACCCGTGCCGTAGTAGTCCACCGTGTGCACGGCGCCGTCGCCCTCGGGGGTGAGGTTGGCCGCGTCCGCCGCTTCCTCTCCGGCGGGCGGTTCGGCCCGGCTCCGCCGCGGCAGCCGCAGCGGCCTCCCCTCCGCGTCGTCGTACGCGTACGACCCCTGGATCAGGCACACGCCCGCTCCGTAGCGGCGGATCACGTTTTCGCCCGCCGCGCGCTCGGCTTCCAGCGCCTGGATGCGCCCGCGCGTGGCCGTGAGCTCGTCGCGCAGCCCCTGCACCTCGGTGCCGGCCGCGTCCTGCAGCGCGGTGCGGAGCTGCTCCTCGCGGCTCCGGAACTCGGCCAGCCGGGCGCGCAGGTGCTCGCGCTCCCCGGCGGCACGGCGGCGCTCCTCTTCGATGCGCGACTCCAGCCCCCGCCGGCCCGCGTCGGCGCTCTGCACCGCGCGGCGCAGCGTCGTCACCTCGCCGCGCAGCCGGCGCGACTCGCGCCAGCTCCAGCCGAGGGCGAAAAGGGCCGCCACCGCGACCACCGCCGCGGCCGCGGCCACGTGCCGGGCCACGCGGCCGCCGGGGAGGCGCAGGGTGGCGCGGTCGGCGAGGCGCCGGCCCTTGCGCCGGTCTTCGCGGGCGAAGCGCAGCCGGGGACCGCCCTCGCCCAGCTCGATCACGTCGCCGTCGCGCAGGACGGCTTCCGCAACCGCGCGGCCCGCCACGCGCGTGCCGCGGCCGGACCCGCTGTCGAGCACGACCACGTCGCCCTCGCGCTCGAAGACGAGGCAGTGCCGCGCCGCGGCCGCGGGCACGTGGACGTCGGCGTCGGGGCCGGAGCCCACGCTGAGGGGAAGCCGCGTGAACTCCACGGCCTCACCCTCGCCGGTGGCGGAGAGCGGCACGAGCCGGATGCGCTCGGCGGGGCCCATGGCCTACTTGAACGCTTCGACGGTTTGGCTGCCCAGGCGGCGCGCCACGTCCACGTCCGTGAACTTCGTCCAGCTCGAGGAGCCGACCCGGACGAACACCTCGGCGCTGACGTCCTTCCAGCCCTCGTTCTGGAACATCTCCTCGGGCGCGCCGCCGCGGTAGGTGTAGCGGCCCTCGCCTTCGGGCTTGAGCACCACGAGCACCCGGCCGCCGATCGGCAGCGGGTTTCCGTCGGCCAGCGGCGAGGCCTGCTGCCAGGCCGAGCTCCAGGCCGGGCCCTCGCCCTTGCGGCGGAAGGTGGACATGGCCTGGATCGAGCGCGAGCTCGAGGCCTTGTTCACGAGCCGGAACCGCACCACCGGCGCGAGGAAGTTCGTGTCGCCGGCGGGAGGATCCACGGCCCAATACGTCTCCAGGTCGCTCAGCTCGACCTCGGCCCGCGGGTCGGGCGAGCGGCAGCCGCCCGCCACCGCGATCGACGCGGCGACCGCGGCGGCACCGGCGATCGAGCGGGCGGCGCGCATCGTCGTCCTTCTACTCCTGGCTCGATTCTACCGCCGGGGTCGCGGCCCGGACCGGCAGCAGGAGGCGGAAGCGCGCCCCCGGCCCCGCCGGCAGGAGCTCCACGGTCCCCCCGTGCTCCTCCACGAAGCGCTTGGACACCGCGAGCCCGAGGCCGGTGCCGCCCTTCTTGCCGCGGGTCACGAAGGGCTCGAACAGGCGCTCGCGGATCTCGGGCGGCACGCCCGGGCCTTCGTCCGCGACCTCCAGCAGCATCCGCTCGTTGCCGTCCGCGCCCGCCAGCGACGCCCGCAGGTGGAGGCAGCCGCGGCCGCCCATCGCGTCGCGCGCGTTGGCCGCCATGTTGCCGATGGCCCGCCGCATCTTGTCGCTGTCGAGCTCGATCCGCGCGCCCTCGGCCACGCGCGCCTCCACGCGCACCTGCAGCCCCGGCAGCTCGCGCTCGAGATCCTGCGCCAGCGCGGCCAGCCACTCCGCGATCGGGAGCGGCCGCCGCGCCAGGCTGCCCGCGCCCCGCGCGAAGTCGAGCGTCTCCGAGGTCATGCGGTCCAGCCGGTCGATCATGCTCACGATCAGCGCCGCCCGCTCCTTCACCTCCTCCGGCCGCGCCGCGTTCTCGGCCAGGAGCTCGGCGTAGCCGCGGATCACGGTCATGGGGCCGCGGAAGTCGTGGGCGAGCATGCCGGCCATGGTGCCGAGCGCCGCCATCCGCTCGGAGGCCACCAGCTCCGCGAGGTAGAGATGGTTCTCGATCGCCACCGCGGAGCGGCAGGCCAGCAGCCAGAGCAACCGCGCCTCGGTCGGCTGGAAGGGAAGGTGCCGCCGCCGCGCCCGCAGCGTGAGCGCGAGCGTGCCCACCAGGCGGGTGCGCGCGCGCAGCGGCACCACCGCGGCGTCCGCGTTCGCGCCCGGCGTCTCCAGGAGCAGCCCCTCCGAGATCAGCCAGCGCGGCTGCGGCGCGTCGGGCGGCGGCGCCGCCGCCGACACCGGGTGCACGTGGGTCTCGCCGGGGGTGACGGCCTGGAACCGCTCCAGCCTGCGGTCCCAGATCAGCAGGGTGGCGCCGGGCAGCCGCAGCGCGCGCGGCAGCTCGCGCGTGAGCAGCCGGGCGAGCGAGTCGAGGTCCGGCGTCTCCGGCACGCGGTCGGCGAGCCGGCGCAGCACGGGCCGGAGCGAGCTGGTGCGGCGGGAAGGCGTGGACAAGACGGGGGCGGGCGGCCGTTGACAGCGCGAAAACGCGATCGCTATGATACTGGCTCCCTGCCGCGCCGCGAAGCGCTCCGCTTCGGCGAACCGGCGCCGCCCCGAGTCCCCGGACTCGCGCTCCGTTTCCAGGCGGCGCCGGTGCGCGCGCAGACCCCGCTCCGACGGGTGAATCGGGAGTTCTAATGATCGAAGTCGAGAACCTGACCAAGAGGTACGGGCGCCACACCGCGGTGGACGGCGTGTCCTTCAAGGTGATGAAGGGCGAGGTCCTGGGCTTCCTGGGCCCCAACGGCGCCGGCAAGACCACGACCATGCGCATCCTCACCTGCTATCTGCCGCCGACGGACGGGCGGGCGAAGGTGGCCGGCTACGACGTGTTCGAGGAGCCGCTGGAGGTGAAGAAGCGCGTCGGCTACATTCCGGAGACGCCCCCGCTCTACCCCGACATGCGCGTGGACGACTTCCTGGACTTCTGCGCGCGCATCAAGGGCGTGGCCAAGGCGGCGCGGGCGCAGCGGCTGGCCGACGCGGTGGAGAAGACGCGCATCGGCGACGTGCGGCGGAAGCTGATCGGGACCCTCTCCAAGGGCTACCGGCAGCGGGTGGGCCTGGCCCAGGCCATCCTGGGCAACCCGGACGTGCTGATCCTGGACGAGCCGACGGCCGGCCTCGACCCCAAGCAGATCATCGAGACCCGCGAGCTGATCCGCAGCCTGGGCGGCGAGCACACCATCATCCTCTCCACGCACATCCTGCCCGAGGTCTCGATGGTGTGCGGGCGCGTGGTCATCATCAACAAGGGCCGCGTGGTCGCGGAGGACACCCCGGAGAACCTGACCCACCGGCTGCGCGGGGCGGCCACCCTGCGCGTCGAGCTGCGGGGCGACGGGGCGGCCGCCGCGGAGGCGCTGGGCGCCGTGCCCGGCGTGGCCGCCGTGCGCGCGCACGGCGGCGGGAGCGGCACCGCCACCTTCGAGGTGGACCCGGAGCCCGGGACGGACGTGCGGCCCGAGCTGGCGCGCGCGGTGGTGTCGCGCGGGTACGACCTGCTCGCGCTGCAGCAGGTCGGCATGAGCCTGGAGGACATCTTCCTGCACCTCACCACGACGGAGACGCCGGCGGAGACGCCGGCCGCCGCGCCGGCGGCCGCGGGGGAGGTGGTGGCATGACCGCGCTCGGCAACGTGTGGGCGCTCGTGCGCAAGGAGTGGCGCCACTACTTCGGCAGCCCCATCGCCTACGTGGTGCTCGCGGTGTGGACGGCGCTGTTCGGCAGCTTCTTCTACAGCGCGGTCTACTTCTTCCTGCGCCGCTCGATGATGGCGGGCCAGATGGAGATGGGCGGCGCCCCCAAGATGTCGCTCAACGAGTGGGTGATCTCGCCGGTGCTGCACAACATGGCGGTGGTCGCGCTGTTCGTGGCGCCCATGTTGACCATGCGCCTGTTCGCCGAAGAGAAGAAGCAGGGGACCATGGAGCTGCTCGGCACCGCGCCGCTCACCAACGTGCAGATCGTGCTGGGCAAGTTCCTGGCCGCGGCGGGCCTGTACGCGGCGATGATCCTGGCCGGCCTGCTCAACTTCGGCTTCCTCTGGTACCACGCCGCCACCAAGCCGGAGTGGAAGCCGGTGCTGAGCGCCTCGCTCGGCCTGTTCCTCTTCGGCTGCTGCTTCATCGCGCTCGGCACGTTCGTCTCCACGCTGACGCGCAACCAGATCATCGCGGCGATCGTCTCGTTCTGCCTGTTCCTGCTGCTCTGGATCCTCGACTGGGCGGCGGACCCCACCGCCAGCGCGTTCTGGCGGGCGGTCTCGGAGCTGGCCGTGACCAAACACCTCGAGGACATGGTGAAGGGCGTGCTCGCGTTGAAGGACGTGGTGTTCTACCTGAGCTTCATCACCTTCGGTCTCTTCCTGGCCCACCAGTCGGTGGAGAGCCAGCGGTGGAGGGCCTGAGCCCGTGCGCGCGTTGAACTGGCGCCGCGCCGTCGACTTCCTGGCTCCGCTCGGCCTGGTCGTCATCGTGTTCGCCCAGTGGTGGCAGCGATCCGGGCGGACGCTGCCCGGCCAGGAGCGGTACTACCTCGCCGCCGGCCTCGCCCTGGTCTTCCTGCACGTGGCGCTGCGCTGGGACGACATCGTCCGCGCCGTCGGCCGGCGCCAGATGCGCTACGGCGGCAACGCGGTGGTGCTGGTGGTCGTGGTCGCGGCCATCCTGTTCGGCCTGAACTACCTCGCCTATCGCCACGACAAGCAGTGGGACCTCACCAAGGGCCAGCGCTACAGCCTCTCCGACCAGGCGAAGAAGGTGCTGGCCGGGCTCCAGGAGGACGTCACGGTCTGGTACTTCCAGCGGGCGGCCCAGATGCGCGAGGCCCAGGAGCGGATGGACCGCTTCACCCGCGAGACCCCGCGCCTGAAGGTCCAGTACGTGGACCCGGTGCAGAACCCGGCGCGCGCCCAGGAGTTCGACGCGCGCGGGCCGTACCCGCTGCTGGTGGTCGAGCGCGGCACGCGCCGCGAGCGCGCGAGCAACGACTCCGAGCAGGACGTGGTCAACGCGATCATCAAGGCCACCCGCGACGCGACCAAGACCGTGTGCTTCGTGGAGGGGGAGGGCGAGCGCGCGCTCGCGGACACCGGAGACCGCGGCTACTCCGCGGCGAAGGCCGCCCTGGAGAAGAGCCAGTACCAGACGCAGTCGGTGGTGCTCGCCCGCGAGCCGGCGGTGCCGCCCGCCTGCACGGTGGTCGTCCTGGCCGGCCCCGAGCGCGACCTGCTCCCGCACGTCGTGGACGCGCTGCGCCGCTTCGTGGCCTCCGGCGGCAAGGCCATGGTGATGGTGGACCCGCCCATGAAGCAGGAGCACCCGAACGTGGTGGGGCTGCTCAAGGAGTGGAAGCTCGAGGCCGGCAAGGACGTGGTCGTGGACGTCTCGCCGATGGGCCAGGTGTTCGGCACGGGGCCGCTGACCCCGATCGCGGCGCAGTACCCGTATCACGAGATCACGCGCGACTTCCGGCTGATGACCGCGTTCCACACCGCGCGGAGCCTGAAGGCCGCCGTCGAGGGTGCCACGGGCGTGACCGCGCAGAACATCGTGGAGACGGCGCCCGCCTCCTGGGCCGAAAGCGACCTCACGCTGAAGGACCCGATCGAGATGAACGAGGGGACGGACACGCGCGGGCCGGTGGCGCTCGCGGCGGTGGCCACCGTGCCGGCGACGGCGCCGCCGGCGGCCTCGCCCTCGCCGGCCGCGGTGGCCAC
>DATBIZ010000021.1:0-10534 GCA_036556645.1 Vicinamibacteria bacterium
GCTCGTGGTGGTCACGGGGGTGTCGGGCTCCGGCAAGAGCAGCCTGGCCTTCGACACGTTCTACGCCGAGGGCCAGCGCCGCTACGTGGAGAGCCTCTCCGCCTACGCCCGGCAGTTCCTCGACCGGATGGAGAAGCCGGACCTCGACGCGCTGGAGGGGATCTGCCCGGCCATCGCGATCCGGCAGCGCGCGCCCTCGCGCAACCCGCGCTCCACCGTCGCGACCGCCACCGAGATCCACGACTACCTGCGCCTGCTCTTCGCGCGCGCGGGCCTGACCGTCTGCGACGAGTGCGGCACCACCGTGGGCAAGGACACCGCGGAGTCGGCGGCCGCTCGCCTGCTCTCGCTGGGCGAGGGCGCGCGGCTGCTGGTCGGCTTCCCGTTCGCGGTGGGGGGCACGCCCCTGCCCGACTTCTGCGAGCGCCTGCGCAAGCGCGGCTTCCGCCGCGTGCTGGCCGGGGACACCGTGGTCACGCTCGACGAGGACGACGCCCCGGCCGCCCTGGCCGGGCGGCCCGACCCGCTGTTCGTGATCGTGGACCGGCTGGCCGTCGGTCCCGACGCGCAGAGCCGGCTCACCGACTCGCTCGAGACCGCGCTGGCGGAAGGAGCCGGGCAGGCCGAGGTGCAGGTGCTGGAGGGCGCCCGGCTGCGCTTCTCCGAGCGGTTCGAGTGCGCGCGCTGCGCGCGGGGGTTCGAGGAGCCGCAGCCGCTGCTGTTCTCGTTCAACAACCCCCGCGGCGCCTGCGAGCGCTGCCACGGCTTCGGCAACCTGATCGAGGTGGACGAGGACCTGGTGGTTCCGCGCAAGGACCGCACCCTGGCCCAGGGCGCGGTGGAGCCCTGGAACCGGCCGCGCTACCGCGCGATGCGCGCCGAGCTGCGGGACTTCGCGCGGCGCGAGGGCATCCCGCTGAAGACGCCCTGGGAGCGCCTCGGCGAGGAGCACCGGCGCATGATCATGCAGGGCCACGGCGGCTTCGCGGGCGTGGCCGGCTTCTTCCGCTGGCTGGAGACCAAGAAGTACAAGGTCCAGGTGCGCGTCTTCCTGAGCCGCTACCGCGGCTACCGCGTGTGCCCCGACTGCGACGGCGCGCGGCTGCGGCCGGAGTCCCTGCGCGTGCGCGTGGCGGGCCGGACGGTCCACGACGTGTGCCGGCTCAGCGTGCGCGAGGCGCGCGCGTTCGTGAGGGAGCTGACCCTCGCGCACCACGAGGACAAGGTGGCCGGAGGCGTGCGCGCGGAGCTGGCGCGGCGCCTGGGCTTCCTCGACGACGTGGGCCTGGGCTATCTCACCCTCGACCGCCCCTTCGGCACGCTCTCCGGCGGCGAGGCCCAGCGCATCGCGCTGGCCGCCTCGCTGGGCACGCGGCTGGTCGGCGCGCTCTACGTGCTCGACGAGCCCTCGATCGGCCTGCACCCGCGCGACACCGCGCGGCTCGTCTCGCTGCTGCAGGAGCTGCGCGACCAGGGGAACACGATCCTGGTGGTGGAGCACGACCGGCAGGTCATGCACGCGGCCGACCACGTGGTGGACCTCGGCCCCGGCGCCGGCGAGCAGGGCGGGCGCGTGGTGTTCCAGGGAAGCTCCTCCGACCTGCTGCGCGACACGCGCAGCCTCACCGGCAAGCACCTGCGCGGGGAGCTGCAGGTGCCGGTGCCCGCGCGCCGGCGCCGCGGCAACGGCCTCCACCTGACCATCCGCGGCGCGCGCGCGCACAACCTGAAGAACATCGACGTGCGCATCCCGCTCGGCGCGTTCACGTGCGTCACCGGGGTGTCCGGCTCGGGGAAGTCCACCCTGGTGCACGACGTGCTCACCGCCGCGCTCCTGCGCGCGCGGGGGCGCTGGGACCGCGCGGTGGGGGAGCACGACGCGATCGAAGGCGCCGCCTACCTCGAGGACGTCGTGCTGGTGGACCAGTCGCCGATCGGCCGCACGCCGCGCTCGAACCCGGTGACGTACCTCAAGGCGTTCGACGGGATCCGCGAGCTGTTCGCGGCCACGCCGGACGCGGCGCGCCTGGGGCTCAAGGCCAGCGACTTCTCCTTCAACGTGCCCGGCGGGCGCTGCGAGGCCTGCGGCGGCGACGGCCAGGTGCGCGTGGACATGCAGTTCCTGGCCGACGTGTACCTGGTGTGCGAGGCCTGCGCGGGCCGGCGCTACCGGGCGCCGGTGCTGGAGGCGCGCCTGCGCGGGCGCTCGATCCACGACGTGCTCGAGATGACCGTGCAGGAGGCCGCCCACTTCTTCGCCGGGCACCCGAAGGTGGTGCGGCGGCTGCGGCTCTTCCAGGAGATCGGCCTCGGCTACCTGCGCCTGGGCCAGCCGGCCACCACGCTCTCGGCCGGAGAGGCGCAGCGCCTCAAGCTCGCCGCCCATCTCGCGCACCGCGGCGGGCACAAGGCCCTGTACGTCCTGGACGAGCCGACGACCGGCCTGCACATGGCCGACATCCAGGAGCTGCTGAAGTGCTTCCAGCGGCTGCTCGAGGCGTCGGCGACCCTGATCGTCATCGAGCACAACATGGACGTGGTCAAGCAGGCCGACTGGATCGTGGACCTCGGCCCCGAGGCCGGCGCCGAGGGTGGGCACCTCGTCTTCCAGGGCACGCCCGAGGCCCTCGCCGCCTACGGGCGGGGGCCGACCAGCCGGTACATCCGCGAGGCCCTCGACGACCCCACCACCCCGGCCGCGTCCGGGCTCTGACGCGGCTGCGGCCGGACCTGGCCTGCCCGCGCCCTCTGCTAGCATCGGCTTCGACCCGGCGCTCTCTTTCCCGAGGAGTCCCGATGCACCGATTCGCTGCCGTCCCCGCCCTCGCCGCATGCCTCGCCTTCGCGGCGCTGCCCGTCCAGGCCGGGCGCGCGTCCTTCGAGGACCTGCTGGCCAACCTGAAGAGCCCGAACGCGAGCACGCGCCGCGAGGCCGCCGACGAGCTGGGCAAGAGCCGCCGGCGCGAGGCGATCGGGCCGCTGTCGGCGCTGGTGCACGACCCCGAGGTCAAGGTCCGGCTGCAGGTCGTGCGAGCGCTGAACGCGCTGCGCGACGTCAGCGCGGTACCCGCGCTGGTCACCTCGCTGCGCGACGGCGACCCGGAGATCCGCGAAGAGGCGATCGGCTCGCTGGTGGAGATCTACGCCGAGACCGACCGCACCGGCCCCATCGGCCGCTTCCTGAACACGTTCTCCGACGACGTGGACCGGTCCTCCGTGCCGCCCTACGTGGTGGTGGACGCCTCGGTGCACGAGGGCCTCGCGCGGACGCTGCGCGACGAGCGTGGAAACATCCGCGAGGCGGCCGCCTACGCCCTGGGCATCCTCGACGGGCGGTCGGCGCTGCGCGACCTCACCACCGCCCTCCAGGACCCCGATCCCGACGTGAGGGCCGCGGCGGCCACCGCGATCGGCAAGCTCGGCACCACCGACGACGGCCGGGTGCTGGTCCCGCTGCTGGCCGACGAATCGAACGCGGTGCGCCTGCGCGCGCTGCACGCGCTGGGCGTGCTCAAGGTGACGTCGGCCGGGCCCGCGCTGCGGGAGATGTACGAGGCGAACCAGCGCCGCGAGATCGGCCTCAAGGTGCTGGCGACGCTGAGCCGGATCGGCGACCCCGCGCAGGCCGGGCTGTTCCAGCAGCTGGTCCAGGAACGCGATCCGGAGAAGAAGCGGCTGGCGGTCGAGGGCCTGGGCCGGTTGGCCGACCCCTCGCGCATGGACGCGTTCAAGAAGGACTATCAGCGCGAGAAGGACGCCGGCGTGCGCCTGGCCTACGCGTTCGCCTTGACCCGCCTGGGCGACAAGGCGTTCCTCGACACCGTGGTGCTGACCCTGCCCTCGCGCACTCTCGGCAAGCGCAGCCGCGGGTACATCCTCGAGCTCGGCCGCGACGTCCTGCCGGACCTCTATCCCTACCTCTCCGATCCCGACTCCGACGTGCGCGCGGCGTTGTGCGAGATCCTGGGCGCGATGGGCGACCCGTCGGCGATCGACCGGCTCACCCCGCTCCTGGCCGACCCCAGCTCCGGCGTGGCCGACCGGGCCAATCGGGCCGTGGAGAGGCTCCGGCGGGGCGGCGGGCTGCGGGCGAACAACTGACCTCGGCCGTGCGCGGGCGTAGGTTGGCGCTCGCCGTCGCGGCCCTCGCCTCCGCGGCGTGCCTCGGCCGGTCCGGTGGGGAAAGCGCGGGCTCCACCGCCGACGGCGGCGAGGCGGAACGGCTCTACGAGGAGGGCCTGTCCTGGGCGCGCAAGGCCGAGGCCGCGCCGCTGCCCACGCCCGATCCGGCCGCCGGCGGGGCGGCGCCCGAGTTCAAGCCGGAGGAGCTGCGCGCGCTCGAGTCGTTCGAGAAGGCGCTGGCGGCGCAGCCCGACCACGCGGCGTCCCATCTCGCGCTGGCCGACCTGCTCGCTCCGCACGCGCTCGCCCGCGCGGAGCGCGAGCGCGCCGTCCGCGCCGCGCAGGAAGCCGCGGCGCAGCGGCGTCCGCGGCGAGGCCGGCCGCCCCCGCCCACGCCTCCTCCCGTCGCCACGCCGGTGAGCCTCGTGGACGCGTCGGTGGACCGGGTGATCGGCGCGTACCGGGCCGCGCTGCAGGCCGACCCGTCTCGTGCGCCGGTGGACCGCCTGATCGCCTTCGCGGCGCGCGCCGGCCGCCTCGACGTGGCCGAAGACGGCCACCAGGAGCTGCTGCGGCGCGTGAGGGAGAGCGCGGAGCCGTACGCGCTCTACGGCGACTTCCTGGTCGCCCACCGGGCCGACCGCGAGCGCGCGATCGAGCAGTACCGCCAGGCGCTGATCTGGAAGCCCGACGACGAGGCGGTGCGGGCCAAGCTCGCGGACATCCATCTCGCCCGCGGGATCGAGTACTACGGCAAGCAGGAGTTCGCGCGGGCGGCGGTGGAGTTCAAGGAGGCCTCGAAGTACGTCTCCGACCGCGACTCCGAGCGCGGGCGGCGCCTGCAGACCTACCTCCAGCGAATGCGGGAGATCCGCCGCTAGGTTCGCGCCTCTCGCCCCCCGCTCAGAACGGGTTGTGGCCGAGCCCGTTCTCGTCGATGTAGACGAAAGCGGCCTCGCTCGGCGTGCCCGTGTCGAGGAAGCTGTTCAGGGTCTCGCCGCCGACCTGCAGGCGGGCCGCCGCGCGGCCGCCGGTCTCCGTGTCCCGCAGGTACGGATCGTAGATCGCCACCACGTGGGGGTCGTCGCGCGGAGGGAAGTTCACGGGCACGCCGGTCGCGGTGCCGACCCACACGTTGGGCGCTTTCCGCTCCAACAGGATCCCGTGGCCCGGCGGCAGCCAGCTCGCCAGGAAGGCGACGTGGTCCTCGCAGCGGGTGCTCGCCATGCACAGGTTCGGCTGCCGGTACTCGAGGGTGACGTTCACGAGGGTGGGCGGGACGACGGGAGTCGGATCCTCGGGCCCTCCGCGGAAGTCGCACCCCGCCAGGAGGCTCGCGGCGGCCAGCGCCACGCCGCAGCGGCGCCGGAAAGGGCTGATTCTGGAGAGCATCCGTGAGATTACGGGGCACCTTCCCGTCGTATTCCGGCGGATGATACCATGCGCGCCGGATGCTCGATTCCCGCGCCACCACGCTTGTCATCGACGACGACGAGGCCGTCCGGCGCGTGTGCATCGAGCTGCTCGAGGCCCGTGGCCTCAAGGCCGTGGCCGCCGCTTCGGTCCGCGAGGGCTTGCGCCTGTTCGGCCAGACCCGGCCGGGCATCGTGCTGCTCGACTTGAAGCTGCCCGACGGCACCGGCATGGACGTGTTGCGCGAGCTGCAGCGCCAGGCGCCCGGCACGCCTGTCGTCGTGGTGTCCGGGCGCGGCAGCGTGACCGAGGCGGTGGAGGCGATGCGCGTGGGGGCGACCGAGTACATCGAGAAACCCTTCACGCGCGAGCGCCTGTTCGACGTGCTCGACCGCATCCTGCGGCCGCCGCTGCCCGGCGGCGAGCGGGACCCGGAAAAGGTCGCCGACGGCGCGCGCTACGGCATGGTCGGCCGGTCGGAGCCCATGCGGCGCATCTACCAGCTCATCGAGATGGCAGCCCCGACCAAGTGCCGCGTCTACATCCAGGGCGAGAGCGGGACGGGCAAGGAGCTGATCGCACGCGCGATCCACGCGCTTTCGCCGCGCCGCGAGGCGCCGTTCATCGAGATGAACTGCGCGGCGATCCCTTCCGAGCTGATCGAGAGCGAGATGTTCGGCCACGTGAAGGGCGCCTTCACCGGCGCCATGAGCGACCGCAAGGGGAAGTTCGAGAGCGCCAGCGGCGGCACGCTGTTCCTGGACGAGATCGGCGACATGAGCCTGATGACCCAGGCCAAGCTCCTGCGCGTGCTCCAGGAGGGCGTGGTGATGCCGGTCGGCAGCTCGGACAACCGGCCGGTGGACGTGCGCATCCTGTGCGCGACGAGCAAGAACCTGAGCGAGGAGATCGCGCGCGGCAACTTCCGCGACGACCTGTACCACCGGATCAACGTGCTCACCATCGCCGTCCCGCCGCTGCGCCTGCGCCGCGAGGACATCCCGGAGCTGGCGGAGCACTACCTGCGGCTGGCCAGCGTGGAGAACGGCGTGCCGCCCAAGCGTCTGGCGCCACGGGCGGTGGACTTCCTGGTGCAGCTCCCCTGGACCGGGAACGTGCGCGAGCTGCGCAACCTGATGGAGCGCCTCGTGGTGCTGGTGGCGCGCTCGACCGTGGAGCAGCGCGACGTGATGGAGGCGCTGCAGATGCAGACCGGCGAGCGCGAGGAGGGCCCACTGCCGTTGCGGCAGGCCCGTGCCCGCTTCGAGCGGCAATACATCCTGGCACGGCTCTCGGCGAACAACGGCAACCTCGGCAACACCGCGCGGGAGCTCGGGATCGAGCGGACGAACCTGTACCGCAAGATGAAGCAGCTCGGGTTGAAGAACCCGCGCGCGGGGCAGCCGGTCCCGGCGGCGGCCGCCAAGTCCACGCGCCAGTAGCCCGACGAGCACTGTGCGCTCGTATCGGATCTGCAACATCGGCGCTCGCACCGACGAGGTCCACCGACGGGATACCGACCGCGGACAGGCGCACCGACGGGGGACGATTCGCGCCAGTTGCGGCTTCTGGCGTCCTGTGTTCTTCGGATGGACCCTGTTGGGCGGCGGCAGTGCCCAGCCCGTTGAACCCAGATGTTGCGTCCGAGATAATGCCACGTTGAGCTTCCGCACCATCGTCCAACCCGACCGGCGGCTAAGTCGTTGATGTGCCTATATCTTGCTCGCGGCGCAAACCGGGCACGATCCCTGCTATATGGGGAAGCGAATTGGGATCGCGTCGCCGGCGGTTGGTGTGAGCGGCGCGTTGGGCCCCCGGTAGGGGTCGTCGGGGTTTGGAGGGAGCCTCGGCGGTCCTGAACGGAACGCACGGTCATGCGGCCGTGCGGGGATACTGACGCGCGTTCGCACCCGCCGGTAGCACGCGGTCCCTTTTCTTTTTCCTGGATGTGGCGCGCTACGTTGCGCGCATTTCTTCATTAAGACGCGCCGCCGCGGATGAACCGCGGCGGCCGCGCAGGGAAACGCTCCGCTCCGCCGGCCAAACTCTCGACTAGCGCCTGCTTCGCTCGCTTCGCTCGCTGGGCGGCTTTGCGCCACCTGGATCGGAGGGACGGTCTCCCGGCACGGGCCAGCGGGCTGAGGGGGTTCGGGCCGTCTTCAGGTAGGCCTCGATCCGGGCGATGACGTCCGCGTGGCGCCGGGCGACGTCGTGCTGTTCGCCAGGGTCGGCCTGCAGGTCGTAGAGCTCGAGGGCGCGGGCGGGGGCGAGGCGGAGGGCCTTCCAGCGGCCCATGCGCACCGCCTGCTGGAAGCCGCGCTCGTGGAATTCCCAGTAGAAGAACGGGTGCGTGGGCTGTGCGCCGCCCTGGAGCGCGCGGGCCATGGACAGGCCGTCGAGGCCGTCCGGGGCCGGCGCGCCGGCGACCTCGGCGAGCGTAGGCAGGACGTCCCAGTGGGCCCAAGGGTGGTCGCTGGCGCGGCCGGCGGGGATCGTGCCGGGCCAGCGGGCGATCATCGGGACGCGGATGCCGCCCTCGTAGAGGTCGCGCTTGATTCCGCGGAGGCCGCCGGCGCTCCCGAAGAAGGCGGGGTCCGCTCCGCCCTCCTGGTGCGGGCCGTTGTCGCTGGTGAACAGCACCAGGGTCCGCCGCTCGATTCCGCGGCGCGCCAGCGCGTCGAGCAGGCGGCCGACGTCGCGGTCCAGGCGGGTGATCATCGCGGCGAAGGCGGCCCGCGGTGCGGGCTGTGACCGGTAGCCGAGCGATGGGCGATCCGCACGCGCGCCCACGCGTCGCTCGTCGGCCTCGCGGTTCACGTAGGGCTGCTCGGGAAAGCGGCCGCGCCAGGGCGCGAGGTCGGCCTCCGGAGGGCGCAGCTCGGCGTGGGGGACCGTGTAGTTGAGGGAGACGAAGAAGGGCCTTGGATCGTCGCGCTGCACGAGCGCCGCCGCCTCCGCGGTGAACAGCTCGTTCACGTAGTCTCGGTCCACGTCGGTGGCCACGCGCTCGCCGTTCCGCCAGAGGTGATCGGTGAACTGCCGGTGCGCGTGCCGGTGGTCGAGGAAGCCAAACGCGTCCTCGAAGCCCTGGCGGTCCGGCTGGCCGGTGGTCCCCGGCTGGCCGAGGCCCCACTTGCCGATCACCGCGGTGCGGTAGCCGGCGGCGCGCAGCACCTGCGCGATCGTGACGTCCTCGGGCCGCAGCGGCACGTCGCCTTCGGGCAGCCGACCGTTCCCGCGGATCCCGGCGTGGCCGGTGTGCCGCCCCGTCATCAGCGCCGCGCGCGAAGGCGCGCAGACGGTGCTGCCGGAGTAGTAGTGGGTGAAGCGTATGCCTTCCCGCGCGAGCCGATCGAGGTGGGGCGTCTGGAACCGCGCCTGGCCGTACGCGCCGAGGTCGCCGTGCCCGAGGTCGTCGGCCTGGATGAGGAGGATGTTCGGCCGCGGCGCCGGCGCGCCCGCGGCAGGGGTGGCCGGCGCCCACGCCGCCAGGACCACCGACATCGCCATCACTGCACCGGGCGCGCCGCCCGTCCGAGGTCGTGATCGCGTCATCGCGGGATTTTGCCCTCCCAAAGGGCGTCGGGTACAGTGCCGATGCCCCGGCGGAGGTCCATGACCCAGCAGAAGAAAGCCCTGATCACCGGCATCACGGGCCAGGATGGCAGCTACCTGGCCGAGCTGCTGCTCGAGAAGGGCTACGACGTGCACGGGCTGGTGCGCCGCAGCAGCTCGTTCAACACCTGGCGCATCGATCACGTCCGCGACCGCCTCGCGCTGCACTACGGCGACCTGGTGGACCAGCACAGCCTGGTGCGCACGATGGAGGCGGTGGAGCCCGACGAGCTCTACAACCTGGCGGCGCAGAGCCACGTGAAGGTCTCGTTCGAGATGCCGGAGTACACGACCGACGTCACCGCGCAGGGGGTGCTGCGCGTGCTCGACGCGGTGCGCGAGCTGGGGCTGCCCACGCGCGTCTACCAGGCGGGCAGCTCCGAGATGTTCGGCAAGGTGCACGAGACGCCGCAGACCGAGCGCACCCCGTTCCATCCCCGCTCGCCCTACGGGGTTTCGAAGGTGTTCGGCCACTGGATCGCGGTGAACTACCGCGAAGGCTACGGCATGCACGTCTCGAACGGGATCCTGTTCAACCACGAGGGTCCTCGTAGGGGTGAGAACTTCGTCACGCGCAAGATCACGATGGGCGTGGCGGCCATCAAGCACGGCGCCGCCCGCGAGCTGCGGCTGGGGAACCTGGACGCCAAGCGCGACTGGGGCTACGCGAAGGACTACGTCCAGGCGATGTGGCTGATGCTCCAGCAGGAGCAGCCCGACGACTACGTGATCGCCACCGGCGAGACGCACTCGGTGCGCGAGTTCCTGGAGGAGGCCTTCACGTACGTCGGCCTCGACTGGCGCGATCACGTGGTGATCGACCCCAAGTACCTGCGCCCCGCCGAGGTGGACCTGCTGCTCGGCGACGCCACCAAGGCGCGTACGAAGCTCGGCTGGAAGCCGCAGGTCACGTTCAGGGAGCTCGTCCACCTGATGGTGGACGCGGACCTCGAGGGCAAGGGGCAGCCGGTGCGGCCGCGCGGCTGACCCCTTGGCGCCTAGCCTAGCGGGACGAAGCGGGCGCGGCCAGGCGCTCGGCGATCAGGCGGTCCAGCTCGTGGCGCAGGCGGCCGAGGATCTCGTCGTAGGTGTAGGCCCCGAGCGCCTCCGTCTTGCGCTTCAGGTTCACGTGCGTGGGCCCGCACCACAGGCCGAGGTCGGCGTCGTCGGTCTCGCCGGGCCCGTTCACGCGGCAGCCCATCACCGCGATGGTCAGGGCGTGGCGCTCGGCGTAGGCCGACATCTCCTTGACCGCCTCGGCCAGCTCCACGAAGCGCTCGTTCTCGACGCGCGAGCAGGAGGGGCAGGAGATGATGTTGAGCTTGTCGTCGTCGAACACCGGCACGGAGCGGAAGCGGCCGGCGGCCACGTCGGCCAGGATCTG
>DATBIZ010000022.1:0-3107 GCA_036556645.1 Vicinamibacteria bacterium
GAGGGGCCTCGCACGGCGCTCGGCACGGCGACCCTGGGGCTGGAGCTCGTCGAGCAGGTGCCGGACCTGGAGGCGGTGGTGGTGCCCATCGGAGGCGGCGGCCTGTGCGCGGGCGTCGCGGCCGCGGTGAAGCTCCTGCGCCCCGGCTGCCGCGTCTTCGGCGTGGAGCCGGAGGGCGCGGACACCATGCGGCGGAGCTTCGACGCCGGCTCGCCGCAGAAGATCGACGCGGTGCGCACCATCGCCGACAGCCTGGGCGCGCCGCACGCCGCGCCCTACAGCTTCGGCCTGTGCCGAGAATACGTGGACGAGGTCGTGCTCGTGGACGACGACGCGCTGCGCCGCGCGATGCTCCTGCTGTTCTGGTCGGCCAAGCTGGCGGTGGAGCCGGCGGGCGCCGCCGCCACCGCCGCCCTGGCCGGCCCGCTCCGCGACCGCCTCGCCGGCCGCCGCGTCGCCCTGATCGTCTGCGGCGCCAACATCGACGCCCCGACCTTCACGCGCCACCTCGCGGATGCGCGGTGACTCTCGAGTTCTCGGCACGGCCCGCAAGGCACGAAATCGTGGACGCCGAGCCGGGAGGCGTCGGCGTCCGCTAGAGACGGCTGCGGAGCTGGTCCCAGAGCAGGCGCAGGCGGCCGTAGGCGGCGCGCGGGCGCTGGTCGTTCAGGGCCCAGTCGTAGGGCAGGTATTCGGTCGTGAAGCCCGGCTTCGCGGCGAGCGCGCGCGCGGCGGGCGGGCCGTGCCGGCGGAGGACCTCGCCCACGCCGCCCGCCTTCGCGAAGTCGTCCGCGAACCACTGGAAGATGCTGGACAGGCGTGCCACGGCGCGCGCGGGATCGAACGCGTTGAGGTCCTCGCGCGCGAGCCAGGCCGCGGCCGCGGCGTCGAGCTGCGCGTCGAGGTCTTCGGCCGAGTAGGCTTCGCGGCGCAGCGGGGGACACGAGCGGGCGGCGCACACGAGCGCGGCGTGCACGCGGTAGCCGAGCCGGGGGCGGAGCGCCTCGTGCTCGATCTGGTCGAGCGACACCCGGCGGCCGCCCACCGGGTGCCGCGGCGCGGTGAACGAGGCGTCCAGCGCGCGGATGCTCGGCGTGGGGTAGTGGTCGAGGACCCAGGCGATGGTGAGCGCGTTGTAGGCGTTGATCAGCGTGGCCGCCCGCTCGGCGCCCGCGGCCGGCGGCTGCGCGGGCGCGGCCAGCCGCTGGAGGTAGCCGCCGAGCGCGGCGCGGTCGGCGCGCGAGTCCTTCCAGGAGCCGTAGTCCACCAGCCCGCGCTCGTCCACGTAGGCGCGCAGGAGCCGCGACCACGCCTCGTGGTCCACCCCCGCGCGCACCTCGACCGCCGCCGCCGAGACGACCGGCTCGCGGCGGCAGCTCGCGGCCGCCAGGAGCACCAGCGCGAGCAGGCCGCGGCGCGTCACCCGGCCGCTCCTTCCAGCCGCAGCCGCTCGAGCTGCTTCCGCGCGCTGCGCGTCAGCAGCAGGGTCACGGCCACCGTGGCCAGGAGCCCGGCGCCGAGCAGCACCCACTCGCCGGTGGTCCGGCCGCCGCCGCCCGCGGTCGCCGCGGCCCTTCCCGCGGCGCCGAGCCACACGTAGAGCAGGGTCGCGGGGAGCATCGCGAGCCAGCTCGTGAGCACGTAGGGCGCGAAGCGCACCGGCGTCAGCCCGTAGAGGTAGTTCGAGAGGCTGAAGGGCACCACGGGGCTCAGGCGGAGCAGCGCCACCACCTTCCACCCCTTCTCCGCGATCGCGCGGTCGATCGCCTCGAACTTCTGGTTCTTCCGCGCGGCGCGCGCGACGCGCTCGCGGGCGAGATAGCGGGCGATCAGGAACGCGAGCGCCGCGGTGGTCGTGGACGCCGCGGAGACGATCAGGGTGCCCCACGCGACGCCGAAGACGAACCCGGCTCCGATCGTGAGCAGCGAGCCCGGCACGAACAGCAGCGCGCAGAGGACGTAGACGACCGCGTAGGCGGCGGCGCCCCACGCCCCGGCGCCGGCCGCCCAGCCCTGGAAGTTGGCCAGGCTCCGCTCCACCGGCAGCACGCGGGTGGGCAGGAACACGACCGCCACCGCCGCCGCCACCGCGAGCCACCGGGCCCACCGCTTCATGACGCGGGCCGCCCCCGCCGGTAGAGCCACGCGAACAGCCGCCGCGTCCGCGGCGTGAGCCGGCTGCGCTGGTAGCGGTCGGCGGCCTTGCGCGCGACCTCGGCGAAGGTCGGGTAGGCGTGGATCGTGGCCGAGAGCGCCTTGAGCCCCATGCCGGCCTTCATCGCCACCGCGAACTCGTGGATCACCTCGCCCGCGCGCTCCGCGACCAGCGTCACGCCGAGGATCGTGTCGCTCCCGGCCGCGGTCAGCACCTTGGCGAACCCGCGCTCCTCGCTCTCGAGCACCGCGCGGTCCACCTCGGACATCGGCTGCCGCCACACCTCGTGCGCGACGCCCTGCCTCCGCGCCTCGGCCTCGCTGAGCCCGACGCGCGCGACCTCCGGCGAGGTGTAGGTGCACCAGGGCAGCACCGAGGTGTCGATGCGGGCCTTCACCCAGGGCACGAGCACGTTGCGCACCACGGTGCGCGCGTGGTGGTCGGCCAGGTGGGTGAACTGGTAGCCGCCGACGACGTCGCCGGCGGCGTAGATGTGCGGCTGCGACGTGCGCAGGCGGGCGTCCACCTTGACGCCCCCGCCGTCGAAGGCGACGCCCGCGGCCTCGAGGCCGAGCCCCTCGACGTTGGGCCGGCGGCCGGCCGCGACCAGCACCGCCTCCGCCTCGATCGCCTCGCCGGTCTCGAGCTCCAGCCGGGTGAGGGCACCCTCGCGGGCGGCGCGGCGCACGCGCGCGCCGGTCACCACGCGCACGCCCTCGGACTCGAGCTGCGCGCGGACGAGCGCGGCCACTTCCTCGTCCTCCTTGTCGAGCAGGCGGGGCAGCGCCTCGAGCAGGGTGACCTGCACGCCGAGGCGGCCGAAGGCCTGCCCCAGCTCGCAGCCGATGGGGCCGCCGCCGATCACGGCCTGGCGCGCGGGCCGCGCCCGCAGCTCGTCGAAGTTCGTCTCGTTGGTGAAGGGCCGGGCCCCGGGCAGGCCCTCGATCGGGGG
>DATBIZ010000023.1:0-6147 GCA_036556645.1 Vicinamibacteria bacterium
GCGCTGCCCGACGGGGCCGCGGTGCAGGTCGCGGACTACGTGGCCGCGGGACGGCAGGTGCTGGGCACGGTGCCCACGCAGGGCCGGGTGGTCCTGGAGCGGTTCTTCGACGAGAGCGGCGGCATGCAGCTCGTCGTGCACGCGCCGTTCGGCTCCCGCATCAACCGCGCCTGGGGCCTCGCGCTGCGCAAGAAGTTCTGCGTCGGGTTCGGCTTCGAGCTGCAGGCCGCGGCCAACGAGGAGGCGATCGTGCTGTCGCTGGGCCCCCAGCACAGCTTCCCGCTCGAGGAGGTGTTCGACTACCTCCACCCCAACACCGCGCGCGAGGTGCTGATCCAGGCCCTGCTGCAGTCGCCGCTGTTCGAGACGCGCTGGCGCTGGAACGCGCAGCGCTCGCTGATGCTCGACCGCAGCCGCAACGGCAAGCGCATCCCGGCCGCGCTCCTGCGCATGCGCGCCGACGACCTGCTGACCGCGGCCTTCCCCGCCGTCAACGCGTGCCCCGAGACGCTGCCCGGCGGCCCGATCGAGGTCCCCCTGGACCACCCGATCGTGCGCCAGACGATCGAGGACTGCCTGACCGAGGCGATGGACGTGGACGGCTTCCTCGAGGTGCTGCGCGGCCTGCGCGACGGGCGCATCGAGCGGCGGGCGATCGACACCGTCGAGCCTTCGGCCTTCGCGCGGGGGATCCTCAGCGCCCAGCCCTACACGTTCCTCGACGACGCGCCGCTCGAGGAGCGGCGCACGCAGGCGGTGATGGCGCGGCGGGTGCTCGACATCCGCACCGCCGACGAGCTGGGCGCGCTCGACCCCGACGCGATCGCGCGCGTGCGCGAGGAGGCGTGGCCCCAGCCCGCGAGCGCCGAAGAGGTGCACGAGGCGCTGCTCTGGATGGGCTACGTGACGGTCGAGGAAGGGCGGCCCTGGCAGCCGTGGCTCGACGAGCTGGCCGCCGGACGGCGCGTCACCTGCGAGGACGGCCGCTACTTCGCGGCCGAGGCCACCCGCGACCCGAAGGCGGCGCTGCGCGGCCGCATGGAGGCGCTCGGTCCGCTCGCCGCGGACCATCCGCTGCTCCGGGGCTGCGAGGAGGCGCTGCACGCGCTCGAGTCCGAGGGCGTGCTGCTGCGCGCGCGCGTGGACGGCCGCGAGGCCTGGTGCGACCGCCGGCTGCTGGCGCGCATCCACCGCTACACCCTCGACCGGCTGCGGCGCGAGATCGAGCCGGTCACCGCGGCGCAGTTCCTGCGCTTCCTGGCCGCCTGGCAACACGTGGATCCCGACACGAAGCTCGAGGGGCCGCGCGGCGTGGCCGAGGTGGCGGCCCAGCTCGCGGGCTTCGAGGTGCCGGCCGCCGCGTGGGAGGCGAACGTCCTTCCCGCACGGGTGCGCGGCTACAAGCGGGAGTGGCTCGACCAGGTCACGCTGTCGGGCGAGCTGGTCTGGGGCCGGCTCTGGGGCGCCGGCCTCTCGCCGGTGCGCCGCACGCCCTTGTGCCTGGTGCCGCGCGAGGACCTCGAGGCCTGGTCGTCGCTCGCCGCGCAGTCACCGTCGCCGGAGCCCTCGGGCGCGGCCGCGCAGCTCGAGGAGACGCTCCGCGGCCGCGGACCCTCGTTCTTCCAGGAGCTGCCGCGGGCCGCGCGCCTGCCGCCGGCCGCCGCGGAGGACGGGCTCTGCCAGCTCATCGGCCTCGGCCGCGTGACCTGCGACTCGTTCGGCGGGCTCCGCTGGATGCTGGTCCCGGCCTGGCGCCGCCGCGCCGCCGCGCACGGCGCCGGCCGCTGGAGCCTGCTCCGCCGCGAGGCGGCCGCGGACCTGCCCGCGGCCGAGTTCGCGGCGCGCCGGCTGCTGCGCCGCACCGGCGTGATCTTCCGGAGGGCCCTCACCCGCGAGCGGCTGCCGGTCTTCTGGCGCGACGTCGCCCGCGCCTGCCGCACGCTCGAGGCGCGCGGCGAGATCCGCGGCGGCCGCTTCGTCGGCGGCTTCGACGGCGAGCAGTACGCGCTGCCCGAAGCCGTGGAGATGCTGCGCGCGCTCCGGCGGAAGGGCGAGCCGGGTCCGCCGCCCACGGTCGTGGCCGCCGACCCGCTGAACTTCCGCGGCATCCTCACCCCGGACGAGCGCGTGTCGGCCGCGACGCGCGAGCTGGTCAAGGTCGGGTGAGCGCCGGCCCGGCCTCCCTGATGATCCTGGTGGCCGGCCCGTACCGGTCCGGCACCGGCGACGACCCGGCGAAGATGGCGGACAACGTCCGGCGGATGGAGGCCTACGCGCTGCCGCTCTTCCGCGCGGGGCACCTGCCCGTGGTGGGCGAATGGCTCGCCCTGCCGCTGGTCGCGCGGGCGGGGTCGAAGCGCGCGGGCGACGCCGCGTTCGACGAGATCTTCCACCCGATCGCCGAGCGCATGGTCGCGCGGTGCGACGCGATCCTGCGCGTGGGCGGCCCGTCGCAGGGCGCGGACGAGATGGTGCACATCGCGCGCGCGCACGGCAAGGCCGTGTACGCGCGCCTGCGCGAGGTGCCCGGCTGCGAGTCGCTTCCCGAGCCCGCCTAGCCGCTAACGGCCCGGGCCGTGGTGATGGCCCCAGGAGAACGGGCCGGCGAAGGCCCGCACCAGCGCCGCGGCGTGCAGGGTGTGGTCGACGCGCCGGAAGAGCGTGGGCACCCAGCCCACGTCCGTGCCCAGGTCCGGATCGTTGACCGCGTTGTAGGCCGCCACCAGGTCCACCTGGCGCAGGCGCCACCCCGTGAGCCAGAGCGTGCCCGTGGCGTGGATCGCGGTGCCGTTGAAGCGCTCGATCACCTGGTCCGGCGTGATCTCGCGGGGAGCCTCGAACAGGTTGTTCTCCGCGTAGATCGCCGACTCGATGCCCACCCCCAGGCTGTAGCCGTAGTCGTCCACGTCCGGCAGGCGATAGAGGTTGTTGTACACGTGCACCTGCCCGAAGCGGACACGCGGCGTGCGCTGGCCGAGGTCCTCCCAGAGGTTGTGGTGCAGCGTCACGCGGAGCTTGCCGCGGTCGGGCGGGTTCGGGTTGTCCGAGGAGCCGATCAGCATCACCTTGTCGTGGTTCTTGAACTCGTTCCACGACACCGTGACCAGGTCCGACTCGTTCGTGATGTCGAGCAGCCCGTCGTGGACCTGGAAGGTCACGCCGAAGTACGTCGGCAGCGTGTCGTCCGCGGTCTCCACGTCCTCGAACCGGTTGTGGTCGATCCAGACGTGGTTCGCCTGGCGCAGCGACACGCTGTCGTACTCCGCGTTCCAGCTCCCGAGCGCACCGTCGGTGGGGCTCCACTGCGGGAAGCAGTCGTAGGTGTCCAGGAAGTTCAGGTTGCGGATGATGATGTTGGTCGGGTTGCCGCCCGCCGTGGAGTGGCGCCGGATGTCGAGCCACGCGCCGCGGACCGTCGCCTTCCGGCCGAGCCCCACGATCGTGGTGTTCGAGCCCACGCGGATCCGCACGCGCGCCTGCTGCGCCGCCTGCGACGCCAGCCGCGCCTGCTCCATCGGCCCGGTGGGCCGCACGCGCCCCCAGGTCGCGGGGTCGTAGGCCTCCAGGAACTTCTCGATCGTGAAGTCGTTGCGGTAGTAGTCCACGCAGGTGAGCGGCCGGTGGTCGTCGTCCACGTTCGCGTCGATGGTGCCGTCCACGTAGATGATCTTCGGCGCGTTCGAAGGGGTGGAGGACGGCGGCGGGTAGACGCCGTCGTTCAGCGCCGCCACCAGCTCGCGCCGGTTCGTGACCACGTACACCTGCTCCGGCGCCGCGGCGGATCCGCCGGTCGTGCCCGCTCCCTCGGAAGCCCATCCGTCGCCGGCGGGCAGGGTTTCGCGGCCGAGGTCGCGCCGTCCGGCCTCCGCCGGCGGGGCTGCGAGCGCGGCCAGGGACAAGACGAGGCAGATGCTGCGGGCGTTGAGGGTGCGCATTCCAGGCTCCTTTGACCGGTGAGGGTGCCCGCGAGTGTAACGCGAAGAAGACGGGAACGGCTCAGGGGCCGACGATGGCCGCGAGCACCTTCTCCACCACGCCGGCGAACGCCTTGTCCTCGATCCAGCGCGCCACGATCACCAGGTCGTGGTCGGGATCCACGTAGACGATGTTGGACCCCGCCCCGAGGTGGGCGAAGCTCCGCTCGGGCGCCGGCGGCAGGCGCTGGCGGCCCGTGTTGAGGAACCAGTTCATGAAGCCGTAGGTCGGCTCGGCCGCGGTGGGGGTCAGCGCCAGGGTGACCCACTTGTCGGAGAGCACCTGCCGGTCGCGCCAGCGGCCGCGGCGGAGCGTGAGCAGGCCGAAGCGCGCCTGGTCGTACGCGTTGATCCACATGCCACCGCCCCAGTGGCCGCCGCCGCTGACCGACTGGACCATCACCCCGTCCAGGTTGATCCAGGAGTTGTCGTACCCGTACCAGCGCCAGGTCGGCGAAGCGCCGATCGGGTCCATCACCTCGTCGCGGAGCACCTGGGGCAGCGGCCGCCGCCACACGTGCAGCGCGGCCAGCGCGAGCACGTTCACGCGCACGTCGTTGTACTTGTAGACCGTGCCCGGCTCGTGGCGCGCCCGCGTGACCCAGGTGGCGGGCTCCCCCTGGGGCCGGTCCGCCCAGTCCGGCTTGCCCCAGAGCGTCCCCTCCCAGTCGCTCGTCTGCCGCAGCAGGTGCTCCCAGGTGATCCTGCGGTTGTGCTCGGAGGCGAACTCCGCCAGCGGGACGTACGGCTGCACGCGATCGGTCACGTCGCGGATCAACCCGCGGTCCACGGCCAGGCCCACCACCGTGGAGAGGAAGCTCTTGGTCACGCTGAACGTCATGTCCACCCGCGCGGGATCGCCCCACTCCGCCACGATGTAGCCGCCGCGGAGCACGAGGCCGGTCGGGTCGCCGCGCTCCTTGAAGGGCCCGATCGGCGCGTTCTCCGGCTCGCGCGCGAACATCAGCCGGTGGTTCAGCGCGAGGTCGCGCGGCGCCTTCGACTCCCCGGCCACCGCGAGCGCCACCGCCTCGGCGAGCCGGCCGGCGTCCAGGCCGGCCTGCGCCGGCGTGCGGCGGTCCCAGTCCGGGTGGCGCGGCGGGACGTAGGGCGCGGCCGGGCGCGCGGGCGGGGCCGCCGACGCCGTCGCCGCGAGGAGCACCCAGACGGCGGCGGCGCGCCGGACCGCGGTCTTCATCGAGCACCTCCGAGCAGACCCGCGATGCTACCGCACGGCGGCCACCGTTCGGCACGGAACGTGCACTTCTGTCTCGAGATAGAAACGGAGGAGAACTCATGGCTCGACGGCGACCCTGGGCACGGCGGCGTGCCCGAAAGAACGAACAGTGGAACGCGGTCCTGACCGGGATGGGCCTCGGGGCCGGCCTCATGTACATCCTCGATCCCGATTCCGGCCGGCGGCGGCGCCGGCTGGTCGTGGACAAGACCGTCTCGCTCGCGCACCAGTCCGGCGCGGCGACCGGGCGCGCGGCGCGAGACCTCGGCAACCGCGCGCACGGGTTCGCCGCGGTCGCGGCGCGGCCGTTCCGGCGCGAGGACGTGGACGACCAGACGCTCGCCGAGCGCGTCCGCGCGAAGATGGGCCGGGTCGTCTCCCACCCGCACGCGATCGAGGCGCTCGCGCAGCAGGGCCGGGTGACGCTGAGCGGCCCGATCCTGGCCCACGAGGCCGAGGCGCTGCTGGCCAAGGTCCGCGCGGTGCGCGGCGTGCTCGACGTCGAGGACCGGCTGGAGCGGCACGAGAGCGACGACCACGTTCCCTCGCTGCAGGGCGGCGTGCCTCGCCACGAGCTCTCGGAGCTGGCGCAGGAGCACTGGGCGCCCTCGACGCGCTGCCTGGCCGCCACCGCCGGCAGCGGCCTGCTGGCCTGGGCGATCAAGCGCGGCGACGGCCTCGGCCTCGCGCTCGGCAGCGCCGGAGCCGCGCTGCTGGCCCGCGCCGGCGCCAACCAGCCGCTGACCCGCGTCGTCGGCCTGCCCGGCGAGCCGCGGCTGGTCGAGGTGCACAAGGCGATCGAGATCCAGGCGCCGGTGGACGTCGTGTACGGCATGTGGACGCGCTACGAGAACTTCCCGCGCTTCATGTCCACGCTGAAGGAGGTCCGCGACGACGGCCAGGGCCGGTCGCGCTGGACCGCGTACGGCCCGGGCG
>DATBIZ010000024.1:0-6206 GCA_036556645.1 Vicinamibacteria bacterium
TGGCCCTGGCCGCCGCGCTGGCCACGGTCTACACCCCCGTGTACGAGATCATGGCCGCCTCCGCCGCCATCCTGCTCTACATCTCCTACGTGCTGCCGACCGCGCTCGGGCTGCTCGCGTACGGGCGCACGTGGACGGTGATGGGGCCGTGGGACCTCGGCCGCTGGTATCGCCCGCTCGCCGCGCTGAGTGTGCTCGGGTGCCTGGCGTTGCTCGCGATCGGCGTGCAGCCGCCGAACGAGAAGACGGGGTGGATCGTCGGAGGCGCGCTCCTCGTGCTGGGCGCCGTGTGGTTCGGCGGGGCGCGGCGCCGGTTCGCCGGTCCACCCGAGGCGCTGCTCGCGCACGCGTCCGAGGAGGACGCGTCCGCTCGCGGGACGGCGGCGTACCGCTAACGGACACCCGTGGCCGCCGGCCGCCCGTCAGCCGCAGTGTCGTCAAGCAGTTACGGCCGGGACGACTGGCACAGGGCTCGCTAGCACCTGCGGTCAGCCACGCGCCACATCGGGAGGCAGCATGGACGCACTCCGGCAGGACCTGCGCTTCGCGTTCCGGACCCTGGCTGGCAGCCCCGGGTTCACGGCCGTGGCGGCGCTCACGCTCGCGCTCGGCATCGGCGCCAACACCGCGATCTTCACCCTGATGGACCAGGTGCTGTTCCGGCTGCTGCCGGTCGAGCGGCCGGAGCGCCTGGTGGTGCTCGACGGGCCCGGCGGATTCTCGGGATCCACCCATAGCCACAGCTCCTTCATCAAGGAGCTGTCGCACCCGATGTACCTTGGCCTGCGCGACAAGGCGGACGCGTTCGCCGGCGTGCTCGCGCAGTACACCACGCCCGTGCACCTGACCGAGAGCGGCCAGACCGAGCGCGTGGACGGCGTGCTGGTGACCGGCACCTTCTTCGACGTGCTCGGGCTGCGGCCGGCGGCCGGACGCCTCTTCACGCCCGACGACGACCGGACCCCGGGCGCGCACCCGCTCGTCGTCCTCGGCCACGGCTACTGGACGCGCCGCTTCGCCGCGGATGCCTCCGTGGTCGGCCGCACCGTGCGCGTCAACGGCCACCCGATGACGATCGTCGGCGTGGCGCCGGCCGGATTCCACGGCATCTCCGTGGGCGAGTCGATCGACGTCTACCTGCCGCTGATGATGCAGCCGCAGGTGATCCCGACCTGGACGCGCAGCGGCCTCAACGAGTGGCGCGTCCGCTGGCTGACCGTGATGGCCCGCCTGAAGGACGGCCTCACCCGCGAGCAGGCCACCGCCAGCGTGAACGTGCTCTACAGCCAGCTCCTGCGCGAGGACCTGGCCACGGTCGAGGGCACCCGTTCGGAGCGGTTCCGCACGTCTTTCCTGGGCAAGAAGCTCGTGCTCCATCCCGGCGGCCGCGGGTCATCCGACCTGCGCGAGCAGTCGAAGAAGCCCCTGCTGGTGCTGATGGGCATGGTGGGGCTGGTGCTCCTGATCGCCTGCGCCAACGTGGCGAACCTGCTGCTCGCGCGCGGCTCCTCGCGCCAGCGCGAGGTCGCCGTGCGCCTCGCGCTCGGCGCGAGCCGGCTGCGCCTGATGCGGCAACTGCTCGTCGAGTGCCTCGTGCTGGCCGCGATCGGCGGCGCGCTCGGCCTCGCGGTGGCCTCCTGGACCGGCGGCCTGCTCGTCCGCGCGCTGCCCTTCGAGGCGGCGCCGCGCGTGCTCTCCTCGGAGCCGGACCTGCGCGTGGCGCTCTTCGCGCTCTCCCTGTCGGTCCTCACCGCGCTCGTGTTCGGTCTGGCGCCCGCGCTCCAGTCCACGCGGTTCGACCTCGCGCCCACGCTCAAGAACGAGTCCACCTCGGTGATGGGCGGCTCGGCCCCGTTCCGGTTCCGCAAGGGGCTCGTGGTGGCGCAGGTCGCGCTCTCGCTGCTGCTGCTCATCGGGGCCGGGCTGTTCACGCGCAGCCTGATGAACCTGCGCCAGCTCGACCCCGGGTTCCAGCCGGAGCAGCTCCTCACCTTCGCGGTGGACCCGTCGCTGAACGGGTACCCGCTCGAGCGCCGGGTGCAGGTCCTGGAGAAGATCCGGGAGGACGTCGCGGCCGAGCCCGGCGTGCAGTCCGTCTCCCTGGCCGACGTCGCCCTGATGACCGACAGCAACTCCAGCAGCACGGTCAAGGTCGAGGGCTACGAGTCGAAGGAAGGCGAGAACATGAACCCGAACTTCAACTGGGTGGCGCCGGACTTCTTCAGCACCATGGGCATCGCGCTGGTCGCCGGGCGCGACTTCACCGACGCCGACGGTCCCGGCGCGCCCAAGGTGGCGGTGGTGAACGAGACGTTCGCCCGGTACTTCTTCGGCGACAAGGACCCGCTCGGCCGGCGATTCGGGTACGGCCGCCCCGGCGACAAGCCGGAGATCGAGATCGTGGGCGTGGTGAAGGACGGCAAGGCGGCCAACCTGCGCGAGGAGCCGATCCGCTTCGTGTACGTGCCCTATCGGCAGCAGGAGGCGATCGGCGCCATGACGTTCTACGCGCGCACGACGCTCGATCCCGAGGCGCTGGCGCCGCGCATGCGCGCGCTGGTGAGCGGCGTGGATGCCACCCTGCCCGTCAGCAGCCTGAAGACGATGCGGGCCCAGATCGGCGAGTCGCTGTTCGTGGAGCGGCTGGTGGCGGCGCTCAGCGCCTGCTTCGGCCTGCTGGCCACGCTGCTGGCCGCGCTCGGCCTCTACGGGGTGATGAGCTACGCGGTGTCGTTGCGCACGCGCGAGATCGGGATCCGCGTCGCGCTGGGCGCGGGTCGCAAGACGGTGCTCGGGATGGTCCTCAGGGAGGTGGCGGTCCTGGCCGCCATCGGCGTCGCGGTCGGCCTGCCCAGCGGCTACGGGCTGGGCCGGCTGGTGGAGGCGCAGCTTTTCGGCCTCACCGCGCGCGACCCGCTGACCTATGCGATCGCCACGCTGACCCTGCTCGTGACCGCGCTGCTCGCGGGCTACCTGCCCGCCGCGCGCGCCACGCGCGTGCACCCGATGGTGGCGCTGCGCTACCAGTAGGGTAGGCTTCCCGAACACGGAGGCCTGGATGACCCCACGGGTGATGGCCGGAGCCCTGCTCGCCGCGGCGCTGTTGCGCGGCTCGCCCGCCGCCGGCCAACCCGAGCGCGCAACCGATCGCGGCGGCGACGCGATGCTGGTCTACTTCGGCACCTACACGCGGGGCCCGAGCAAGGGCATCTACGTCTCGCGCTTCGACGCCGCCACCGGCGTGCTCGGCGAGCCCGCGCTGGCCGCGGAGTCCGTGAACCCCTCGTTCCTGGCCGTGCACCCGACCGGGCGCTACCTGTATGCGGTCAACGAGGTGGACAGCCTCGAAGGGAAGCCCGGCGGCGCGGCCAGCGCCTTCGCCATCGACGGGCGCGGCGCGCTGCGGCTGCTGAACCAGGCCTCGACCCGCGGCACCGGTCCCTGCTACGTCTCGCTCGACCGGGCGGGCAAGCACGTGCTGGTCGCCAATTACGGCGGGGGCAGCGTGGCCGTGCTGCCGGTGAGCGGCGACGGCCGGCTGGCCGAGGCGAGCGCCTTCGTCCAGCACGAGACCCTCGAAGCGGGGGCGCCGAAGCCGAAAAGGCCGCACGCGCACTCGATCGACATCGAGCCGAGCGGCCGCTTCGCGCTGGTCGCGGATCTGGGGCTCGACCGCGTGTACGTCTACCGCCTGACTCCGCAGGGTGCGCTGCAGCCCGGCGCGCCGCCGTTCGCGTCGCTCGACCCGGGCGCGGGGCCGCGGCACGTCGCCATCCACCCTTCGGGCCGCCACGTGTACGTGCTCAACGAGAAGCAGATGACCGTGGACGTGTTCCAGTTCGACGCCGGGGAGGGCACGCTCACGCATCGGCAGAAGCTGTCGTCGCTGCCCGAGGGGGTGGCGGTCGCGCAGGGGTTCAGCGGGGCCGAGATCCTGGTGCACCCGTCCGGGCGCTGGCTCTACGCGTCGAACCGCGGCCACGACACGATCGCGGCCTTCGCGATCGACCCGGAGCAGGGGACGATCCGGCTCGTCGCTCATGCCGCGATGGACGGACAGATCCCGCGCGGCTTCGGCATCGACCCTTCGGGCCGCTGGCTGATCGCGGGCAACCAGCGCTCGGACACCGTCAGCGTGTTCCGCATCGACGCGGCGAGCGGCAAGCTCGCGAGCACCGGCCGGTCGGTGGCCGTCGCCGCGCCGGTGTCGGTGGTGTTCGTGCGCGCGCCGGACGCCGGCGCCAAGTGATGACCGTCCCGCGGCGGGCCCTCCTCGCCGCCCTCGCGCTGGCGCTGCCGGCCTGCGCCGCGGCCGCGCCGCGCTGGCGCCTGGTCTGGAGCGACGAGTTCGAGGGCGCCGCCGGCGCGCGCGTGGACGCCGGGAAATGGGTCACGGAGACCGGCGGCCACGGGTGGGGCAACGAGGAGCTGCAGTCCTACACCGACCGCGCCGACAACGCGCAGCTCTCCGGCGACGGCCACCTGGTCATCACCGCACGGCGTGAGGCGTTCACCGGGCCCGACGGCACCCCGCGAGAGTACACGTCGGCGCGGCTCAAGACGCAGCGGCGCTTCGAGCAGGCCTACGGCCGATTCGAGGCGCGCCTGCGCGTGCCCCGCGGGCAGGGGATCTGGCCGGCGTTCTGGATGCTCGGCGCGGACATCGACACGGCGGGCTGGCCGCGGTGCGGAGAGATCGACGTGATGGAGAACATCGGCCGCGAGCCCGCCACCGTGCACGGCACCCTGCACGGGCCGGGCTACGCGGGGGGGCAGGGCGTGGGCGCCGCCTTCGCGCTGCCCGCCGGGCAGCGCTTCGCGGACGGCTTCCACGACTTCGCGGTCGAGTGGGACCGCGAGCCGCCGGCGATCCGTTGGTACGTGGACGGCCGCCTCTACCAGACGCGCACGCCGGCGGACCTGCCCGGCGGGGCGCGCTGGGTGTTCGACCACCCGTTCTTCCTGCTCCTCAACGTGGCGGTCGGCGGGCGCTGGCCGGGGAGCCCGGACGCGACCACCGAGATGCCGCAGACGATGCGCGTGGACTACGTCCGCGTGTTCGTGGCGGAGGGCCGGTGAAGGCCGCGCTGGCGGCGCTGGCCGCGGCCGGGTTGGCCGTGGCCGCGCTCTCGGCCGCGCCGGCCGAGCGCGTGATCATCGGCTACGTCTTCGTGCAGGACCGACTGCTCGACCCCCGGGAGATCGCCGGCGACAAGCTCACGCACGTCAACTACGCCTTCGCCGACATCCGGGACGGCCGCGTGGTGGAGGGCTTCGCGCGGGACGCCGAGAACTTCCGGGCGCTGGCCGCCGTCCGCGCGCGCCACCCGCGCTTCCGCGTGCTGGTCTCGGTGGGGGGCTGGACGTGGTCCGGCGGTTTCTCGGACATGGCCGCGACGCCCGAAGGCCGCGCGCGGTTCGTGGCCAGCGCCGTGGACTTCGTGCGGCGGCACGACCTCGACGGCTTCGACGTGGACTGGGAGTACCCGGGGCTGCCCGGCGCCGGCAACCCGCACCGTCCCGAGGACAAGCAGAACTTCACCGCGCTGATGTCGGAGCTGCGCGCCGCCCTCGACCGCGACGGCGCGGCGCGCCGGCGAAAGCTGCTGCTCACGCTGGCCGCGGGCGCCTCCCCCGACTTCCTCGAGCACACCGAGATGGACAAGGTCGCGGCGGTGTCCGACTTCGTGAACCTGATGACTTACGACTTCCGCGTCGCGGGCGAGGCCGGGCTCGCCGGACACCACGCGAACCTGTTCCCACACCCGGCGGACCCCCGGCAGCGGTCGGCGGACGGCGCGGTGCGGGAGTTCCTGGCCGCGGGCGTCCCCGCGAGCAAGCTGGTGCTCGGCGTTCCCTTCTACGGGCGCGCGTGGGTCCTGGAGACGGCGGAGGGCGACGGCCTGTACCGCCCCGGCAAGGCGCCCGCCGAGCGCCTCGACACGAAGTACGGCGCCCTTTCCACCGCGCTCGTGAACCGGGACGGCTTCGTGCGCCGGTGGGACGCCGGGGCGCAGGCACCCTATCTCTGGAACGGCGACCGGCGCGTCTTCGTCAGCTACGAGGACCCCGAGTCGCTGCGGATCAAGGCGCGCTACGTCGCCCAGAAGGGGCTCGCGGGCGTGATGTTCTGGGAGTACGGGGCGGACCCGACCGGCGCGCTGCTCGACGTGCTGCACCGCGAGCTGAATCGGCGGTGAGCTCCA